>JBPXJX010000580.1:0-5109 GCA_051715525.1 Bacteroidales bacterium | reverse complement strand
TGAATTTCAGTTGTGTAACGCTTAATCCCATCCTTATCGTCATATGATGAGGTTCTAAGTCGACCCTCAACAAATAGCAATTTGCCTGCTCTTACATACTTTTCGGCAACATCTGCTAAACCACGCCATACAACGATGTTATGCCATTCTGTTTGGGTTACTTTTTTACCAGTTTTATCGGTATAGGTTTCATTAGTGGCGAGTGAGAAACGAGCAACAGATACACCACTGTCGAGGTGGCGAACATCGGGATCTTTACCAACATTCCCTACCAGGATTACTTTGTTTACTGACATTTTTATAAAATTTTTATAGTTAATGATTAAGGCTTTAAGTAAAGTTAAGAAAAAAATCTTTTCAATTATCTAAATATTTAATATTTATGTAATTGAGTATGACTTTTTGAGTTTGTTAAGGTAACTTAAAAGCAGGTTTTATCAATTATTGATGAAAAAAATAATTATTAACTTTTATTCAGAAAGTTTATTTCTCAAATATTTTTCTGATGGTTCAGCTGCTAAAAAGTTATCGATGACCCTTGGCGTTGAAAAATCTTGTAAGTCTTCAATCATAACCTTTAAATAGTTTGAGGTAATATAGTATGTGGGCTTACTTAATTCTACGATATAAAACTTAGTATAGAGGGTTTGATGGCTTAATATATGTTTAATTGGTTTCGATTCGTAAACTGTTGTGATTTTATTCTTTGCAAAAAGTTCTTTCCATATAACATGCTTTGTTAAAGTTAAAATATCTACTTGGCTATCAGTCTCTATTAGTGGAAACTCATATAACGATGTCCAGATATCGCCCGCTTCGCGTCTCTGTATATAGGTATAGTCCTTTAGCTTAATGATGATGTAGTTTAAATACCTGTCACGTGTTTTTAACTTTTTGCCCTTAGTAGGAAGTTGATTGGTCAAATTGTTTCTATGGGCATAACAAATGTCTTGAAATGTGCAATCTGCGCAATTTGGACTTCGAGGAACACACTGTAACGCTCCAAAATCAAGCAAAGCTTGATTAAACGTATCTGGGTTATCTTTATCCATCAGCTCCATGGTAAGGTTGAAGAATTCCTTTTTCCCGGCGGCAGTTTCTGGCGACGAAAAAACACCGAATATCCTTGATAAAACCCTGTATACATTGCCATCGATTGCTGGAACTGCCTCGCCAAAGGCGAAAGAAGCAATAGCTCCGGCAGAATAAGGTCCAAGTCCTTTTATATTAATGAGTTCGGCATATTTTGAAGGCATTTCGCCATTGTAGTCAGCTAGTATTTGCTTTGCTGATGCATGAAGGTTACGTGCACGTGTATAATAGCCTAACCCTTGCCATACTTTCATTACCCTATCAATATCAGCATTGGCTAAATCCTTTATTGTTGGAAATGTTGAAATGAAACGAATGTAGTAATTAAGCCCTTGGGCTACTCTTGTTTGCTGAAGTATAACCTCTGAAATCCATATATAATAAGGATTCTTAGTCTCGCGCCAGGGTAAATCGCGGCGATTTTGGTTATACCATTTAATAATAATATTCTTAAAATCCATAGAGTCAATTCGAACCGTAAATATAGTTATCAAAAATAATTCATTTGTATTTCGTTTATAATTATAAAACATTTATATTTGCAGTCCGAAAATAAAAAACACAAGTATAATCAATTGATAATTAAAGATTTTTAATCATGACAAAAGCAGATATCGTAAATGAGATTTCCAAGAATACTGGAATCGAGAAGGTAACTGTTCAGAAGACCGTTGAGGCTTTCATGGAAACAGTAAAAGACTCTCTTGTAAAAGAGAAAAATGTTTATTTAAGAGGTTTTGGTAGTTTTATCGTAAAAAAACGTGCTAAGAAAACTGCACGCAATATTTCTAAAAACACTACTATTATCATTCCTGAACATTTCATTCCTTCTTTCAAACCAGCTAAAACCTTTGTAGGCAAGGTTAAATCACACGTAAAGAAGTAATTAATTAGTTTTAACCTTTTAAAAATACATACCATGCCAAGCGGAAAGAAGAGGAAGAGGCATAAAATGGCCACCCACAAACGGAAAAAACGTCTTCGTAAAAACCGTCACAAAAAGAAAAAATAGTTTAGTCTATTATTCTTAACATATTCACACAAATATGCTGTCAACCTAAAGAACCATGCGCTCTTTAGGTTGAACTGTTTCTACTTACCTTACAAATTACCAACAATTAATAAAGTGAATATCGAACTAGTAATTGATGTACGCGATACTGAAATTGCCATTGCCCTGCTTGAGAACAAACAGCTTGTTGAGCTCAATAAGGAGAAAAGCAACGTTCAGTTTGCGGTTGGCGACATCTATCTCGGTAAGGTAAAAAAAATAATGCCCGGGTTAAATGCAGCATTCATAGATGTAGGCTATGAAAAAGATGCGTTTCTTCATTATCTCGACCTAGGCCCACAGTTTCAAACTTTCGACAAGTTCCTGCAATCAGCCATTTCCAAAAAAGGGAAATCGCTACCGATTTCAAAACTTAAGTTTGAATCGGAAATCGATAAAAACGGGAAAATCGGGAATGTTATCAATGGCGGGCAATCGATTCTTGTTCAGATTGCCAAAGAGCCCATTTCGACAAAAGGCCCTCGTTTGAGTTCCGAAATTTCGATAGCCGGGCGTAACCTTGTCCTAATGCCTTTTTCCGACAAGGTATCAATATCACAAAAAATATCATCGCCTGAAGAGCGCAAGAGGCTTAAAAGGTTGATGGAAAGTATTATCCCCCGAAATTTTGGGGTAATTGTTAGAACTGCAGCCGAAGGTAAGAAGGTGGCAGTACTTGATGCCGAACTACGTGGCTTAATTAAAAGATGGGACGTTGCAGTTGAAAAACTTAAAACAGCAACGGTTCCAAATTTGCTTGCAAGCGAGTTGAAGCGAACTTCAACTATTCTGCGTGATATGCTTAACGTGTCGTTCAACAATATCCACGTTAACGATGAGAATGTTTATAACGATATTAGAGAGTATATCGATACAATTGCTCCTGAAAAGGAGAAAATTGTTAAGCTATATCAAGGCAATGTCCCTATTTTTGAACAGTTTGGCGTTGAAAAGCAGATAAAAAGCCTATTTGGGAAAACTGTTTCGTTTAAAAGTGGTGCCTACCTAATCGTAGAGCATACTGAAGCGCTTCACGTGTTTGATGTAAACAGCGGAAACCGCTCAAAGGCAACCAACGATCAGGAGACCAATGCCCTTGATGTAAATCTTGCTGCAGTTGAAGAAATTTCTCGTCAGCTAAGGCTGCGCGATATGGGCGGAATTATTGTAATTGATTTTATCGATATGCATTCGCAGGAGAATAGGCAGGTAGTTTTTGATAAAATGAAAGACATGATGGCTAAGGATCGTGCTAAGCACAATATCTTACCCCTTAGCAAATTTGGGCTTATGCAGATTACCCGTCAAAGGGTTCGCCCCGAGATGCAAATCGATACGGTTGAGAAATGCCCAACATGCAAAGGATCTGGCGAAGTATCACCAACCATCATCTTCGACGAGCAAATAGAGAACCAGCTTTCGTTCCTAGCAAACGAACGTGGCATAAAAAACATCACATTAAAGCTGCACCCCTACATTGCAGCGTTTATAAAAAAAGGATTTATTTCTAAACGAATTCGGTGGATGATAAAGTATGGTTGTAGAATTAAAGTTCTACCCATTTCGTCGTACCACCTTCTGGAGTTCCATTTTTTTGATGGAAACGATATCGAGATAGAGCTTTAGCCAACTAACCCCCGAAAAGTTTCGGGGGTTTTGTTTTTAAAAACATTCTTAAATATATTTCCCTTTGATTTCAATTTAATAATTTCGCATTATTAAATTTCTTGACGATGAGAAGGTTGTTGTTTATTCTATATCAGCCCTATAAGTGGTTGTTCTTTTTCCCATTTCTATTTATAAACACTATCCTTTTTGGGATTCTTGCTGTTATTTTAAGCACCCTTATCAACCAGCGAGCGGGCAGCTATATTGGCGGTGTTATTTGGTCGAGGTTAAACTCATTTCTTACCCCAATGTTTGCAAAGGTTGACGGGAAGACAAATATTGACCCAAAGCAGTCGTATGTTGTTGTTTCGAACCATCAAAGCGTTTATGATATCTTTTTGATTTACGGATGGCTTGGGATCGATATTAAGTGGATAATGAAGAAAGAACTTCGCAAAATTCCAGGTGTTGGATTTGGTAGCGAAAAGGTTGGACACATATTTATTGACAGGTCAAACAACAAAAAAGCTCTTGAGAGCATTAACGAAGCAAAGCGAAAGCTTGTAAACGGGACATCAGTAGTTATTTTCCCTGAAGGGACTAGAAGCGAAACGGGTGGGCTTGGTCAATTTAAGCGAGGAGCATTTAAGATTGCTTATGACTTAGGCTTACCAATTTTGCCAATTACTGTGATTAACACTAAAAACATCCTACCAACTAACACGTTAAATATATTGCCAGGAAAGGTGAAAATGGTAATCCATGAGCCAATAAATATGAAAGACTATGATGATAGTGATGATAATGCTTTAATTGAAGAAGTAAAAAAAAGGATTGCAAGCGCACTTCCACAGCCGGCTAGTTAGTTTTCGTCTCCATTTTCAGCAGCTCATCCTGAAGTTTTATTAATACTTGCTCTATCTGATTGTTTACCTCTAGCATTAAAGATTCCATCAAATAAAAATCTGTTAATGATTTTTCGGCCAACTCAATCTCCTGAAGAATATCAGCTATGTAATCAATTCTAAACTGTTTAAAACCCGGCTTCATCTTATGGGCAATGGCTGATGCTCCTTTAATATCATTATTGCTTACAAAACATTTTAGTTCCTCAAGATTTTTTTGAGTATTCTCAATAAATGTACTTAGAATTATAATTGCCGACTGAATATCGCCGCCAGCAAATTGAAGTATATCGGACAAATCGTAATTCAAACTATTATCGTTTGCTGTCAAGTCATGTTGTGCTGAAATTCCAGACAGTTGGACAAAAGGTTCAATAATTTTTACAACATCTTTCACATTAAACGGTTTTATTAAATGACCAGCAAACCCGCTCTCAGCGAAATGATTCGGGT
>JBPXJX010000579.1:0-5071 GCA_051715525.1 Bacteroidales bacterium | reverse complement strand
TGGTCAACAATTGCTTGCAAAATTTGAGCAAGAGTTTGTAATTCCAGGAACGTATCCTGATGAGGATTCAATATTGGCTAAAGCAATTGGTAGAGCAATTATTGATAATAGCATTACAAGTGTTGATGGGAAGAGTATTTTGAAAAATAGCTCAGACGATTGGAGTGTACTTTGTGCACCAATCCAGGATAATACAAATGAATCGGTAGGTGCTTTTGGTTGCATTATTCCTAAAAAAATGGTTGGTGAGCACTCATTACCATTAGTTTCTATTTCAGCCAAAATGATCAAGCAACGTATGGTTGAAAAGATAAGAGAGAAGGAGGTTAATGATTCTCAGAATTACTATAATGCTGTTTTTAATCAGCACCCATTTGCTAATCTAACGGTTGATAATGAGGGAACTATCGTTAATATAAGCCGTCAGGCTGCTTCTTATTTTGGGGTAGTTGAAAAAGAAATGATAGGCTCAAAGATTTCAAATATTTTACCTGTTTGGAACGTATTGTGGCAAAAGGTTGAACTTGGCAATCGGGTAGAAAACCTATCTGTTGATTTAATTAATGTTACTGGCATTTCTGAATACCTTCTGAGCGTTGCTCCTGTAGTGCTCCCTGATGCAACAGTAAATGGTGCCATACTGGCTTTTCGTGATCTTAAAAAGGTAAATAATGTTGTTAATCGATTTACCGGAAACTGGGCTTCTTACACCTTTGATGACTTGATTGGAGTTTCAGCGTTATTTAAAAAATCTATTGATTTAGCAAAAAAAATAGCGGCTGAATCATCGCCTGTTTTAATTTCCGGTGAGATTGGAATTGGTAAAGAAGTATTTGCTCAGGCTATCCATAATGCAAGCGCAAGAGCTGAAAACGGATTTGTGAAAATTTCATTAAAAGATATGCCCGTTAATGAGATGGAGTGCGAGCTGTTTGGCTTTGAAGAGGGCGTGTTTCCTGGTGTAAAAAAGGAAGCTCAGCCTGGTAAGTTTGAATTGGCTCATGGTGGAACTCTTTATATTGATGAAGTAGGGAATCTGCCAGTTGTTTTACAAGAAAAACTTCTTTCAGCAATCCGAAAAGGGGTTATTACAAGAGTTGGAGGGGCAAAATCAATAAAGGTTGATGTTCGGGTATTTGCTGCATCAAGCAAGGATTTAAGAGGGCAAATTCAAGAGGGTAAATTTAAACTTGATCTTTTCTATGTGCTTACAGAGAATCCTCTAACTATACCGCCTTTGCGTGAGCGTAGGCACGATGTCCCTCTCTTTATTAAGCACTATATGCAAGTAAAAGCGAAGGAACTTGGTAAGGTAGAACCTGTATTGCCCAAAAAGATAATTAGAATTCTAGCTCGGTACGAATGGCCTCAGAATGTCCGCGAATTGTCAAAGTTTATTGAATATGTTGTTAGCGTTGATGGAAATATTGGTAACGATGTTAAAAACGAACGTGAGTTTAAGAAGAAATATTTGTTTAGTCAACAGCGCGAGGCTGTTAATAGCATAAAATCTATAGAGGATATTGAGAAGGAGGCAATAATTGAAGCTTTAAGTATTATGAAAGGCAATATGAGTAAGGCTTCTCGTAAATTAGGAGTTAGTAGGAATACTCTTTACTTAAAGTGTAAGCGTTATGGAATAGATTTTTAGAATAGTGAAATGATTTTATAAGGGGTTCGGAATTTCGAACCCCTTTTTTTTAATCTCTTCTACTTTTGGTTTCAAATTTTGTTAGCAAAAATTACCTTTGTAACCACTCTAAAATATTTTACAATGGATAATAGATTTAGGAATTTCTTATCGTCTCTTAAGTATTTGATTCTTCTTACGCTTTTAGGCATAGCTATATTTTTTGCGGCTCGAATTGCTTTTCTTTTTTCCTATGGAAATATGACAGAACTGGGCTCAAACTTTTTGGAAGTTGCAAAATCTTTTGCGGTTGGATTAAGATTCGATTTTAAAATTTTATGCATTGTTTATATCCCAATAGCTATCTTGTGCTTACTTCAACTATTAAATCAGAATAGCAAGATTGTTTATGGGTTTTACTATCGTTTTTCCATTGTTTATGGAACGATTATGCTTTTCCTTATTCTCTTTGTTTCAGTTGTTGATTTTTATTTCTATAAGTTCTATAATACGAGGATTAGCGTAATATTTTTTGGAATTATTGAGGATGATACAACCGCTGTGCTAAAATCGGTGTGGACTGATTACCCCGTTGTGATTCTCTTAATCTCAATGTTTGCTTTAGCAATAGGCATTTATCTTCTTTTGAGAATACTGTTTAAGCGAGAAATAAAATGGGTTTATGTTCAAAGCCCTTTGCTTAGAACGTTTATAGTTATTATTTTCTTAGGAATATACTTTCTAGGGTTAAGAGGTAGTACTGGGATGAAACCCCTTGGTGTAAGGCATTCAACAATATCAAAAAATACTTTTATAAATACCCTTACGCTAAATGGTCCATTCTCACTGATAAATGCTTTCACGGACAAAAAGGAGTCAGAGATTAATACCAATATTGCCAAGATGCTTAAGCAATATGAGTTCAAATCAACTCAAGAGGCCGTTGAACAATATTTGGGTCGAAAATTGGTCGACTCTATTAGTATTGTTGATAATTTAATGGAGGTTACTCCTGTTGATACCTTTTTGCAATCGCACCCTCCACACGTTATTTTTGTCCTTATGGAAAGCATGAATGATTATTATTTCCAACTTAATACTCCAGAAACTAATGTGCTAGGAAAGTTGGAGTCGGTATTGCCAAGTTGTTATGTGTTTCATAATTTTTTATCAGCATCAAAAGGCACAATATACTCACTTGAGGCTTTAATGGTAGGCACTCCTTTAGCACCCATCTCACAATCTGTGTATCAGAATCGAACCCTTTCATCAACAATTGCAAAACCCTTTAAAGAAAAAGGTTATACTACATCATTCATCACTGGGGGCGAAACCGGATGGCGGAACCTCGATCAGTTTATGTACAAACAGCAATTTGATAATATTGAGGGGGGTACAGTCTTAAAAAAGTTATACCCAAATGCCTCGTCGTGTGAGTGGGGTGTGCATGATGAGTATACTTTTAAGAGAATTAAAGAAATCTTAAAAAGTGCTGGTGGTAAACCTCAATTTGTTGTTGGATTTACAATTTCAAATCATACTCCATATGAAACGCCATCAGACTATTCTAAATACCCTCTATCGTTGCCTCAAGAACTTTTAAGTAAAATTAAAGTACACCCTGAGTTGGCCTACAATAACTTAATGGCATATCAGTATTCCAATAATTGCCTAGGGCAGTTTATTGATGATATCAAGAACTCGCCATTGGGTGAGAATACAATTGTGGTAGCAACAGGAGATCATACAAATAATCAGTTGTTTGAGTTTACCGATAAGGATATGCTGAAAAAGTATGCCGTTCCATTTATTCTCTATGTGCCTGAAAAGTATAAAGTAAAGAATTCTGTTGATGTTAATCGCTTTGGTTCACACAAGGATATATTCCCAACACTATTCAACCTTTCGCTTTCAAATGCAAAATATCTTAAGACAGGTAATAATCTAATGTCGGCTGATAAATCGAACGATTTTGGTGTATACTGTTTTACATTAGCCATGAGTTCAAAGGGGTGTGTAGATTTTCAGGGACAAAAACTTTTTTACCAATGGGTATCCGATTCAACTAGAATTTTTTTGTCTATGGGATCGCAAAGTAATTATCAGTTAGATAGTCTTTACAATAAGTCTAAGGCATACGTGGCTTCTATGAAGTTTTTTATCATGAATGAATTGGCATCTAAGAGCATTGGTAAATAAAAATATATATAATGTATTGTTTATTATTACTTTAATTTTTTTTGATTAATTATTTTTACCATTAAATGAACAATATAAAATGCATGATTGTTTCTTGTGGTAAATGATTAAAATATGAAATGGCTATTTTTTAGTTTTTTAGGGTTATTGCCGGTAATTGTTTTATCGCAAGCAAATGGTAGTCTTAGGGGAAGAGTTTTTGATAAAAAGAATAATGAACCTGTTCCTTTCGCCAACATTGTAGTTTGGAACACCTCAATTGGTACAACTTCTGATATTGACGGAAATTATGAACTTAAAGGGATAACTCCTGGCTATATAGAACTAAGAGTTTCTTCAGTTGGATTTAAAACGTATGTTTCAGAGGCAATATTTATAACAAATGCACGAGTTGCAAACTATGAGGTTCAACTTGAAGAGCAGTCGATACAGATTGATGAGGTTGTAGTTAAGGCTTCTACTTTTCGAAAGAGTATTGAAAGCCCTATTTCGTTGCGAAGAATAAATATTGATGAAATTGAGAAGAATCCAGGTGGTAACCGCGACATAAGTAAGATTATTCAATCGCTTCCAGGCGTGGCTTCGACCCCTGCCTATCGTAACGATGTTATAGTTCGAGGTGGTGGATCTGGTGAAAATCGATTCTACCTTGATGGGGTTGAGATTCCTAATATCAATCACTTTGCAACTCAAGGTGCCTCTGGAGGCCCGGTGGGAATTATTAATGTGGATTTTATTCGCGAAGTAAACTTTTATTCGGGAGCTTTTCCTGCAAACAAAGGTAATGCCTTAAGTTCGATTCTTGACTTTAGGCAAATAGAGGGTAACGATGAGCGCTTAAAGGTTAAAGCTGCTGTAGGTGCTTCAGATCTTGCATTAACCCTCGATGGGCCAATTAGTAATAATTCAAATTTTATTTTCTCGGCTCGCCGATCGTATCTTCAATTTCTTTTCGATGCCTTAGGGTTACAGTTCTTGCCTACATACAACGATTTTCAGTTCAAAACACACACCAATGTGGGTGAGCGTAATGAAATTACTGTTATTGGATTGGGGGCAATTGACCAATTTAAACTCAATATGGGATTAAAAAACCCAACCGACGATCAGCGATATATATTAAGCTACGTACCTGTAAATACCCAGTGGAATTATACTTTAGGTGTTGTATACAAACATTTTCATGAGAATGGTTTCGATACTTGGGTAGTAAGCCGCAATATGCTTAATAACAGGCAATAA
>JBPXJX010000578.1:0-1273 GCA_051715525.1 Bacteroidales bacterium | reverse complement strand
ATGGAAGTAGTTGTTATCCTTGTTGTTGTGTTACTTTTCTTTGGAGGAAGAAAAATTCCCGAGCTAATGCGTGGACTTGGTCAAGGTGTGAGCGAGTTTAAAAAAGGTATGCGCGAGGGAGATCAACCTAAACAGGAGGAGAAAAAGGAGACAAATACTCCTAAAGAGTAAACAATTTTAATATTTGCAATTTGATGTACTATCGCTCTTTCATAAAGCTAGTCGGCTTAATATTTGCCTTTACTCTAATTTCCATAAATTCAATATCTAATGAAAGAGTTAGTCCTTTTGCAAATAGATACGATCATATTATTGAATCAATCGATGCGTTAGAGCACCTAAATATATTTCAAGATACATTATCAAGTAGAAAAAATACTGAAAACCTACCTGTTTTCCCCGATCTTGTCTACGAGTATAAGATTGCAGCTATTGGTAAACTTTCTCCTATAGATTTTGACTTTAACCCAAAGGTTAAAAGATACATCGATATCTACTCCATTGAGCGACGTCAACAAGTTTCGCAAATGCTTGGATTATCGCAGCTTTACTTTCCTCTTTTTGAGGAGATGCTCGACAAATATCAACTCCCGCTTGAACTTAAATACTTAGCCATAGTAGAATCAGCACTTAACCCCCTGGCCGTTTCAAAATCAGGTGCTGCTGGTTTATGGCAGTTTAAGATTAACTCGGCCAAAATGTTCAACTTAAATGTTAACTCATTTGTTGACGAGCGAATGGATCCAGCTAAATCAACAGAAGCAGCTTGCCAATACTTACAATATTTATATAAAATTTTTAATAATTGGCAATTGGCCTTAGCTGCTTACAACTCTGGCCCAGGGCCCGTTCGGAATGCAATTGCGCGAGCAAATGGAGAGACAAACTTTTGGAAGATTTACGATTATTTACCCGAATCGGCTCAAAATTATGTACCCGCTTTTATTGCTGCGGCTTATATCATGAACAACGCATCGAGCCATAAAATAAATATTATCAAACCTATTGTTGATTATTCAAGAATTGATTCAGTAATGCTTTCGCAACCAGTATACTTCGAGGCAATAGAAAAAGAATTGAACATTCCTATTGGGATAATTAGATTTTTAAACCCGATGTATCGCAGAGATTATGTACCTGAAACCGGGAATTCTATTGCTTTATGGCTTCCATCTAACAAGGTTGAGCAGTTTATCAAAAGTGTGCAAGCAATTTATAGCAGCAAAAAGAAATCTTTAACTTATCAAGATATTGTTGCAAATTCAGGTAATAC
>JBPXJX010000577.1:0-7145 GCA_051715525.1 Bacteroidales bacterium | reverse complement strand
TGGCACCTTATGCTATTCTCTGCAGGTGCTTACGCATTAGGTGCTGGTTTTGCAGCTACAGATCTTCCAGCAATTAGCGTTAATGCGTTTTTCGATCATATTGGTATCGGTAACGAAACGCCATTTTGGAAGATATATTTTCTTTTAACTGGTGTGATGACTTTAAGTGCTCTTTTGTTTGAATCTAAAACCATGCGAGCAATGATTTTTGTTCCAATTGCCATTGGCGTTGCAAATCGTTTTGGATTTACTGTTATCAGCCTTGCACTACCTGTTGCATTTATGATTGAGCATGTTTATGTTTTACCATTCAATAGTAAACCTGCTGCTTTGCTTTACGAAACCGATCATTATAGCATAACCGATACTTTTAAATTTGGATTCACAATGATGGTTATTGCTTGGGTTCTAAATGTAATTGCCGGAGAAACATGGTTTAGATTTTTGGAAATTACACCTAACGGTGTTTTTGGCCTTTTTTAAGAGTTTTTCGTTTTTTATTTATCATTTGTATCAGTATAGCATTATTGATATTATTACTTTTTTTACTACAGTTTACTCTATTAAGAGCTAGGAGATAATGAGATGATTATTAAAGCGTATAACGATGTAGTTAATTTCTTAAGTTTTACTGGTAGCCTTCGAGATTTGCGGAAGAAGATTAACCTTCGTATAGATTTGCCCGAAATTATTACTCCTTTCCCTGATTCGCATCCCAAAGGATTTATCAAAGAGTTTAAGAAACGAAGGACAACAATAGTTGAATCGTATGTTAGGATTACTAAAAACCTAGAATCAGTTAATTACGACGATAGGCTAAACGCTCTTCGTTTGCTTGCTGAACATATTAATTATTCTAACTCTCTTAAAATGCCTCTTAATACCGCTCGTGTACAGTTAGCGCTTATGAAAGAGGTGGTTAAAAATCGCGATAACAAAAGAACTCAACTTGAGTTGATGCGCGATTTTTCTGTTTCAACATTTGGGCACCCAAGAGTGATTCGCAGAATCCTAAAAAAGTTCGAGATTATTGAGGTGCCCGAAACAGGAGAGGAGCTGAAGGATCTGAAAATGGGATGGGATTTTCATGTTCACGATAATACTTCGTATGGCCGTAAAACCCCAATTCAATTAATAATAGATGCATTTATAAAGGGTATATCAGAGATTACGGTTGTATACACTAACTTTGAGCACGAGGAAGCCATCAAAGAGGTACTCGAAGCAGGAAAAATATTAGGGATTAAAGTAAATATCGGCATTGAATTCTCAGCTTATGCAAACGATTTAAGGTTTCATTTTATTTATATCCTTCCTGAGTTTGCCAGCGATAAGAAGAAGTTCAAGAAATTTTTAAAGATTAATTCTGATAACTTCGAAGACTTTCTTAAGCAACTTAACGAGAACGACAGGAAGAGAAAGAAGATTATTAATCATCTAATTGATGATTTTAATAGCAATCATCTTCCAATTATTAATAATGGTTTTGAGGAAGATTCAATTTATTACTTAAAACCTATTCAGCCAATAGCCAATTCTATTGATGAATGCAGGATTTATTCAGCGCGACAACTTGGTGAGTATGTGTACCCACAATTCAAGAAAGTTTTAGAGAACAGAGCATTGCATATTACTGCAATACGTAAACGTGCCGAAGGTTCTCCTGAATTGTTCACCGATCAGCAGATTTACGAGATTGAAAATAGCTACTACAAAATACGTGAGTATTATCGTGAGCTGGATCCGGAGCTTATCAGGGTAAAGTATTTCTCAGATTACGAGCACCTTAACTATGAAACAGCGGTTGAAAGCCTTAAGAATGTTTTTAGCATTGCTAAGAAATCTGGAGGAAGTATAAAGTTTATTCAGCCTTTAGAGCATGGATTACAGGAAGCAGTTAACCTGATTTTAGAACATTGCGAGATGTTTTCGCATGCTGAAGTATTCAATATTTATGATACTTTGGGTGCTAAAGAGTCTGATTTTATTCTGCTTACAGAGTTTATTAAAGTTCTAAATCAGGATGATAAAAAGCAAGTGATTAAGTTTTTAGATTCTAATCAACTAGCATATAGCGAGAGTAAAATTGATAAAGCGCTTGAGCATTTAAAGGATAAAATCCTTATTCCGGCAATCGGTAGCGATGCAACCGGACGCTCTACTCTGGCCCCAGGAATGGGCTTTGTAATGGAGAATCGATTACCAAAATATCAAAGAAAGTATTTTAGAACACAACATTTTAACCTTCCGCGAGAAGTTTCAGAACTAGTTTATAAGTACTCAAAAATCCCTAAATCTACACTAAAATCAAAGGAGAAAGCGAATATCATTTGCTTAGGGAAAGTTGATGATAGTAAAAAGAATCTTTTAGGCGATGAAAGAAACGAGAGACCAATAAATCCAATAAAGGCATGGGAGTACTTAAACCCAGCCATTCGGAATTTTATCTTTATTTTAATCGGTTTTATTCCTGCCTACTTTACTGTGGGTATTGAATATGCTTGCTTATGGTTGGCCATAACAGGTTCTCGGAATATGTTTGTTGATGTAATATCTGGCAACGGCCTTCATCCGTTAGATTGGCACTATCAGGATATTAACTGGACAAACCTAGCGCATTCTCTCTTTTGGACTGGTTTCTCTGTTCCTATCCTTGGCTTTGTAAAAGCCAAATTTGATATTGTCTGGACATTAGATCATAGTGGTGCATCTTACGAGTTTGTTAAATTCTTCTTCATTAATACAGCAAACGGACTTTATTTAGCATCGCATAATTATATCAGGGGGTTTGATAATGCCACTATTAGAGGAAATTTATTCCGAAGTATTATGGCGTGGCCTTTTGCAACTCTTTTTTCTCCAATAGGCAATGCAATTGGAGTGCCAAGCATTGTTCAGGCAAAGATCTGGTCCGATTTTGTTGCATCTATTATAGAAGGTTCTGCTAAGTATAAAAACATACTTAAGCTTAAAGAGAAATTAATGAAGAAACTGCTTCCTGAACTCAAGAGCGATGATGATGAAACGGTTAAGCTGGCAATGCTCGATTTGATTTATTTTATCAATGAAAGCACTAGCGCAAAAAGTGTTTTTGTAAAGCAGGTTTTCGAGCGAATATCATTTAAGCAAAGGGTAAAAAACTTCATTAAACGTAGAAAAACAAAGCCTGTTCCTAAAGACATTTACTATGTTGTAAAGGATAAATTTGAGCAGAAAAATAGTTATAACGAATTAACTGAATATGTAATTAGTCGTTACAATAGGGAGCATGGCCTATATTTATTACAACTTTTGGCCAAGAATTATGATCAGTTTTCTGTTTGGGTTACAAATCTTTGTCGGAAGAGGTAGTATACTAGAATAAAACCGTTGAACGTTTATTTTTTTTCATTTTCTTTCGAACAAAAAGATATGTTTGTCGTTTGTAGAATATTAACTATTAATATCTTAGTTTTAACAATCGGCTTACTTAGCAACTAGTTGTTTAAACATGAAGCTTTCTTCAAAGATAACATTGCTTGTTTTCTCAGGACTATTCACCGGGATTGTGCTTACCATAATATTCCAAATTCAGCAGTATAACGAGCAGATAAATTCTATATCAAAAACAGCCTTACTATCAACAGAAAATTACTTTGAAAATATTCTACTTACTGAATCCCAAAAACTATCATTAACAGTTGATTTGCTTTCCGATAATAGAGAGGCAAAGAAACTTTTTGCAGAGCAAAAATTAGATGATCTGTTCAATCTTTTATCGCCTTTGTACTCAAACTTAACGAAGAACTACCAAATTTCTCAGGTTTTCTTTATTGAGAAGGAGCCATTGAAAACTTGTTTGCTTCGAATGCATGCACCCGAAAGGCGAGGGGATAGGCTAGATCGTTATAGCTTAAATCAGGCAATTCAATCTAAAAAACTTATAACAGGGCTTGAACTAGGAAGCAGAAAGTTTTCTCTTAGAGCTATTAGCCCATACTTTTTTGAGGATCGTCTCCTTGGCTATATCGAGGTGAGCCAAGAAATTGATAACTTTTTTGATTTGATGAAACAGCAATCGGGAGATGATTATCTAGTTGCTATCGAGCAAAGTTATATCACCGATAAAAGCCTTCTCGAGGCTAACAAAGCGAGTTCAGGAAACCTTAAAAATCAAATAATAATTAATTCTACAAACCCCAATTTTGATTTCTCCAGCCTAATCAGTCAAAATACCCCAACGGATAAAGTAATTCTTAATAATCACTTCAAATCAGGCGATAAGGTTTATGTTATAGGTGCTCTTCCATTGAAGGAGCTGAGCGGAAGATTGGTTGGGGCTCTCTACTTTAAGCGTGATATTACAGAGTACTACAATGAGAATGTAAGTAGCATACAACGAAGCGTTATCGTTTTTCTATTAATAGCATTGATTTTCAGTTTTTTGGCTGTTTTAACCATTCGTAATTCAATTACAAAACCAATTTACGAATCCATTGAAGCAATTAACCGTCTATCGTTAAAGCAAATAAATTTCAAACTGCCCGTTTCCCGTAGCGATGAGATTGGGAAGTTGAATGCCTCAATTAACGAGGTGGTAGAAAACTTCCGAACTATTCTTGTAAATATTAATCAGGTTTCCTTAACGATGCTCGACACAGCCAATCTGCTTACTGAGCTATCTTCTAAACTCGCAGAAGGGGCAAATGAGCAAGCTGTAACTACTGAAGAAATTTCATCTTCGATGGAGCAAATGCTTAAAACTTTGCAGTCGAACTCCTATAAGGCTGAGCAAACTGGAAAAACAACCTCTGAATCAGCAAATACTATGAATAGTAGTAAAGAGGTTTTCTCCCAGATTATTGAATCAGTACTATCAATAAATAAAAAAATTAGTTCTATTTCGGAGATATCCCAACGTACGCATCTTTTGTCCATCAATGCTTCTATTGAAGCATCACGAGCAGGGGAATTTGGAAAAGGATTTAGAGTAGTCGCAGAAGAGGTTAGGAGGTTGGCTGGACAGAGTGAAGAGGCTTCTCGCGATATTAAAGCGTTGGCTAAGTCCGGGAACGATGTTGCATTTAATGCTAGCCAACTTCTTGAGAATATCTTACCCGAAATAAATAAAAGTGCCTCTTTGGTGCTCGAAATTGTTGATGCAAGTTTAGAGCAACAAACAACGGCAAATCATATTAATCAGGCTATACTACAGCTAACTGATTTAACAAACGAACATTCCCGCGAATCAGAGGAGGTTGCAGAATCTGCGTCAAAAATGACTACTCAGGCTAAAGGCTTAAGTGAAATGGTGTCGGTTTTCAAGTTAGACTGATAGTAGTAACTTATAATATTAGGCTACTCTCGAAAAAGCAATACTGGTACATCTGATTGGTAAAGCATTTTCTTAGTTACCGATGGATTAAGAATATTGTAAATGATATTCCTTTTATGTGATGTTAAAGCAATTAGGTTGATGTTGTTTTCATGAATATAGTTTTTAAAGGCATTAACAACATTATCACCCTTGACTAGAGTGCATTCTACCTTCAATCTCGGGTTAATCTCCTTAAAGTAAGTCTTTAAACTATTCATTTTTGCTTGTTGCATTGAAATGTCTGATTCGTTTGAAACATGAATACAGTGGAGATTTACTTTAAATGCTGATGTTATGCTTACTAATTTTCGAATTGCTTTATAGTCGCAAGCATCAAAATTGGTTGTATAGAGCACATTTTTTACATCATCAATGCCCTTCATAACGGCTGCTTCAGGGATAACAAGCAGTGGAATTTGGGTTTCATTCGATACTTCTGTTGCTACACTACCAACAAGTTCGGTGCTTCTGTAACCTTCACCCTTTGTTCCCATAACGATAATACCCGGTTTATACCTTTGGCTCATCTCTACTATACCATAAGCTGCGTAACCTTCAATTAAAGCGTATCCAATTTTAACGTTGCTCAAATCTATTTGCTTTGCAAATACTTTTAAGTCGTCGTAAAACTTGATTAACTTCTCCTTTGCGCTCTTTCTAAGCACATTGTAGCTTATGTCGATATCGATTTGTATGCTTGCTGCATCTGTAAAAGGTATCATGTCGACTAGTGGAGAATTAAAAACATGCAGCAACTTTACTTCTGATCCATACTTTGATGCAAGGTAAATGGCAAACCTGGCAGCATTTAACGATGGAACTGAAAAGTCGATAGGAACAAGGATTTTTCTTGGACCTTTTATCTTGCCTTCGTGTTCAACAGCACGTTTTTCGGTTAAATACTTTGCAACCTTAACCACGTCCGATTCTTTTATTAGAACCTGAACTCCTTCAGCAATTGCAGGTTGAATAAGGTTTTCGTTGTGCAAATAGGATTCGATTCCCCTAGATTTTAAAAAGGATTGAAGTATCAGCGCGCTGGCTTGACTTTCAGTTGCAATTGTAACAAGTTTATCTTCCATAGCAAAAGATATTTGTTACTCGTAAGTTACAGCATTTTTGGCGGCAAAGTCAAATGATATAGGGTTATTACACAAAAAAAAGCGTGGATGAAACCACGCTTTTTTTATATATCTTTTAATGTTTAAAAAAAGTATTCCATTATATTATCCATAAAATCTCCAAGTTCCTCATAAAGATTTCCGCTTAAAACATCTGATACCTTCTTTTTTGTTCCATCACTAAACATGAAGTATGCATCATTATTTGTTCCTTCAAATACTACCTCTGCAACTTCTGTACCATCAGCTAGCGTTAAGGTTACCGTTAAGAAATTGCCAAGATTGGAAGTGTCAGTATCTTGGTTTATCAAAATAGTATACTCAATAATCACATTCATTATCTGAACTCTAGCAGTAGCTTTAAAGGTGAAATTTTCTACTTTATTATACGATACACCATCAAGGGATAATGAGAACGATTTTGAGAAAACAATATCGTCATTCTTTTTTACCTCGAACAAATAGTCAACGGTTATTTTTCCTAGGGCTGGGTTATATAACGCAAATTGATCAGTAACAGTAAATACATTGCCATAAGTATAAACACTCATAATTTCACCACCTGTCGAAGTTCGATTAGCGGTGTAAACCCAAGTCATAACAGGGTTTGTTTGACCAACAATGTCTATTTTTGACTTTAACTGGCTAATGTATGTTGACTCAACCTA
>JBPXJX010000576.1:0-1196 GCA_051715525.1 Bacteroidales bacterium | reverse complement strand
AAATATTGCCTTTCAATTATTTATATTACTTCATTAATCAAACCGAAACTATTTATTAATCAATTCGTTTCCACTAACATTGAAAAGCAATACCTTTTGTTGAGAAAGCTTAATATTTCGAAGTTCAAGTTCAAGTTTGGCTCTCGATTCAGAGTTAAAATCGGTTATGAATGCCGATGAAGTTATTGTTCCATTCTTTAGCGCAGAAGCGCTACGTTCTGAAACCTGATGGAGCAACTGAACTATCTCCTGATCCTTATTTAACTGATTTTTTAACTTCTCAATTTCAAGCCTAATCGACTCAACTTGTGATTGATATGAATCAACATAGGCTTGTTTCCGATAATCAACGATATTATCCTGAATCTTAATCTGCTGTTTCTCTTTTCTAACCGTGCTCCAATCCCATATATTCCACGAAAGCTTTGCTCCCACAAGGAAAAAATTATCCCATTGGTTGCTAAGCATATTCAAGCCTGGTTTACCGTAACCAGCAGTTGCAAAGCCGGCTAAAACTGGGTATCTCTTTCTTGATACTAAATCGGCCGATGCATTCAAAACCTTTTGTTGATAACTAAAACCAGCAAATTCGGGTCGTTTGCAACTCAATTCTGTTAGCTCATCGGGGTTTGGGGTAACAAACGCTACACTATCGCTGAACTCAACGCCAGTTAACGATTTTATTGATGATATCAACGTTTTTCGCTGTGCTGGAACAGCATCAAGGCTTTGTAATAGTTTTAACTTCTCAGCTTGAAGCCCATCAATTGTTGAACTTGTGAGATAACCCGATTTTACGCCAGATTCAATCTCCAATATTCGCTTATCGAGCTCGTCGCACATTAAGTTCAGCTGACTTTCTGTGACTTTAAGGATTAAAAGATTAAAATAAAGGTTAGTAATTCTATCCTTTACATTTAATACCTCAATATCAACCCTATTCTTTTCGAGCGTTTGGTTAAAATCCTCAAGCATCGATTTGGCCTTAGTTGCTCCTCCATCCCAAATCACTTCAGATACATCAAGGGTTACTTTGTATTGATCTTTATCCGCTTTAGGTAAATCGAGACTCATTGGCGCAGGCAAACTAACATCGAGCCCTGTAACCTGCGATTGCCATGTTGATGTAGCGTTAAAATCCAGTTTTGGTAGATAATTTACCTTCAAATTCTTTTTCTTCAGCTGATAAACCGAAT
>JBPXJX010000575.1:0-2726 GCA_051715525.1 Bacteroidales bacterium | reverse complement strand
TAAAAGAGGCTCTAATGCACGTTTTATAGGAGGTTTTGGAATAGGCCTCACACTTGTCTCTAAAATATTGGAGCTTCATGAGGCCAAACTGAATGTTTCAAGTACTCAGAATAAAGGTACTTGTTTTGAGTTATTGCTATATAAATGATCAAACAACCTTAAACAATCGATAATTAATTATGGCATTATCAATTATCAATATGAGGTTTTAACCAAATTTTTTGTCTGTAAATCTTAAGTTTGTTATTCAATTAACAGATTTTTATGTTTTACATCATTGTTGAAGAACAATAAAAATCAAGACAAAACTCATACTGATAATCAAATACAAGGGTTTACTTTTGTGGCAACTTAAACTAAAATCCAATTATATGCAATTATCACATATCGAGCACATTGGCATTGCCGTTAAGAATCTTAACGAGGCAATCGCATACTACGAAAAAGCCTTTGCCCTAAAATGTTACAACATAGAAGAGGTAAAAGAGCAGAAAGTTAAAACTGCTTTCTTCATGGTTGGACAAACTAAAATTGAACTATTAGAGTCAACCGATCCCGAAGGGCCAATTGGAAAATTTATCGAGAAAAAAGGCGAAGGTATTCACCACCTTGCATTTGCGGTGAAGAACCTTGAAGGTGCTCTACAAGAGGTTGAGCAAAATGGTGTTACACTTATCGATAAAACTCCACGTAAAGGTGCCGAAGGTTTAGATATCGCATTTCTCCATCCTAAGTCAACCTTTGGAGTACTAACCGAACTTTGTGAAGACAAGAATAAATAATCCTCCCAAATAACACACAAAATGAGCACAAGTCAGCAACAAAAGATTCAAGAGCTAATTGCACTTCGCGAGAAAGCAAAACTCGGTGGTGGTGAGAAGAGAATTGAAGCCCAACATAAAAAGGGAAAATTTACAGCACGTGAGCGTATTAACATGCTACTCGATGAGGGAAGTTTCGAAGAGTTTGATATGTTCGTATCGCACCGTTGTATCGATTTTGGTCTAGAGAAAGAGTCGTACCTATCAGACGGTGTTGTAACCGGTTATGGTACAATTGATGGACGTTTGGTATACGTTTTCTCACAAGATTTTACAGTATTTGGAGGTTCATTATCCGAAATGTTTGCAGCAAAAATCTGCAAAGTAATGGATATGGCCATGAAAGTTGGTGCTCCCGTAATTGGCATCAACGACTCAGGTGGAGCTCGTATTCAAGAAGGAGTAAAAAGTTTAGGTGGTTATGCAGAAATTTTCCAACGTAACATCTTAGCATCAGGCGTTATCCCTCAACTTTCTGCAATTTTTGGACCTTGTGCTGGTGGTGCAGTTTACTCTCCTGCTCTAACCGATTTCATTATGATGAACAAGGAGACCAGCTACATGTTTGTAACCGGACCAAAGGTTGTAAAAACTGTAACAGGTGAAACTGTAACTTCAGAAGAACTTGGTGGTGCTTCAATTCACGCAACCAAATCGGGTGTTGCTCACTTAGTATCTGAGAGCGAAGAGGAAGGTATTATGATGCTTCGCAAATTGCTAAGCTACTTACCTCAAAACAATTTAGAGGAGCCACCACTTGTTCCTTGTAACGACCCTATTGATAGGCTTGAAGATTCGTTAAACGAAATTATCCCCGATAACGCAAATAAGCCTTATGATATGAAAGATGTTATCGGAGCCATTGCCGATAACGGTGAATTCTTAGAGATTCAACGAGATTTCGCACCAAATATCTTTATTGGTTTTGCCCGTTTCAACGGCCAATCTGTTGGTATTGTTGCCAACCAACCAAAATATATGGCTGGTGTATTAGACATTAACGCTTCGCGTAAAGCTGGTCGATTTGTACGCTTCTGCGATGCTTTCAATATTCCAATTGTTACATTAGTTGACGTTCCCGGTTTCCTCCCTGGTACAGGTCAAGAGTATAACGGTATCATTATCCACGGAGCAAAACTTCTTTTTGCTTATGGCGAGGCTACCGTTCCTAAGATTACAGTTATTCTTCGCAAAGCCTATGGTGGAGCATACGATGTGATGAGTTCTAAACACCTTCGTGGCGACATCAACTACGCCTGGCCAAGCGCTGAGATTGCTGTAATGGGTCCTAAAGGTGCAATCGAGGTTCTTCTTAGCCGCGAGCTCGATAATATAGAGGATGAGAAAGCAAAAGTTGAACTTTTACTCAGAAAAGAGCAAGAGTACAAGGAGAAATTTGCTAACCCTTACGTAGCGGCTAAGTTTGGTTACATTGACGATGTTATTGAGCCACGTAATACACGTTTCCGTATTATAAGGGCATTACAAGCGCTTGCTACCAAAAAGGATGTTAATCCACCTAAAAAGCACTCAAACCTACCATTATAACTATTGCAAAATATGAGAATGATAGCAAAGAGATTTTTAGCAACACTTGGTCTTATCTTATCAGGGTTTCTTGTTTACGCTCAAAGCACTTCGGATCTTAGAATTAACGAGGTATTGATTTTAAACAAATCGAACTATCAGGATAGCTATGGTAACAGAGGAGCATGGATTGAGATTTTTAACTCAGCATATAACAAAGTAAATATTGGAGGCTGCTATCTCACCGATGATCTTAACAACCCAACCAAGTATAGGATTCCCCGCAACGACCCTAACACAGCAATTCCATCGAGGTTTTATTTAATCTTTTGGGCTGATAATAAAACAACTCACGGTACATTTCAAGATCGGAAGAGC
>JBPXJX010000574.1:0-4136 GCA_051715525.1 Bacteroidales bacterium | reverse complement strand
TAAACTTAAATAATTTTAAAAGCAAAATACTATGTCATTAAGATTAACTATTCTATTTGTAGCAGCCCTCTTGCTAGCCACTTCATGCAAAAAGGAGGAAGGAAACCAACCCCCTACCAAGCCTAAACTACTTACCCCCGCCAAAGGGGCTGTTGTTGCCCCTGAGAGCATAAACTTTACATGGGAAGCCAGCACCGATGCCGATGGCGAAAAGGTACAGTACAGCATATACCTTAGTAACGATAATACAAATTGGGATGGCCTTTATGCTGGGACTGGCATTAGCACAACCATAGCCAACAAGTTAGGGGAAGACAGCTACTACGCTTTTAAACTTGGGGAGATGTACTACTGGAAGCTTGCTGCTAAAACCAAGGATGCAAACGGTCAGTATACTGGCATTACTGAAAGCGATGTGGTTAGTTTTTATACCTGCCCCAATGGTGTAATCAACTTGTCCAAAACCACTGGTAACGGCTATGTAAACCTAGCATGGACTGACCCCGCGGGGCTAACCAAGGTTGAGATAACCTTTTCCCCAACCGTTATTGGCATTGCCCAGCCAATTGTGGTAAACCCTGGCGTAAGTAAACTTGAGTTGCAGGGCATGCAGAACGAAACCCTCTACAGTTTCTATGTAAAGGCGTACAACAGCCTAGGTCATATCTCAAAACCTGATACCATAAAGGCTATGCCGCTTTCACTCACTTTAATTCACGATAATGAGTTTAATATTTATTCAACGGTTCAAATTGGCACCCAAACCTGGATGCGCGAGAACCTAAGAGCCACCAAATGGCAAGATGGTACGGTTATGAGGAATGGTTGGGGTTTGATATACTATGAAGATCCACAAAGCAATGTTTATGGTAGATACTATGTAAGTCCAGTTCTTTGGGAAGGGAAAAACCCTTGTCCTTGTGGGTATCATGTACCATCCGATGCAGAGGTAATAACCCTAGAACGCTTTTTGGGTATGCCTGAGACTGATTTACATAAAGAGGGTGATAATAGGGGAGGTCTAGAAAAAGTTGGTGCCTCAATTAAATCGAAAACAGGGTGGGCCGATTACCAAGGGGTAAGCGGTAATGGACTTGACCTATACGGTTTGAATATCGTACCAGCAGGTTATTATTATGGATCTAATGTTGAAAATGTGGTAGAG
This sequence comes from Bacteroidales bacterium, assembly GCA_051715525.1. Taxonomy (GTDB): domain Bacteria; phylum Bacteroidota; class Bacteroidia; order Bacteroidales; family Tenuifilaceae; genus UBA8529. Next base: position 2,971 of record JBPXJX010000574.1, on the reverse strand, counting down.
AAGGGGCAAACGGGTAATTTCTACACAACAACTATAGAAGAAGGAAGTAATTTTGTATATATGAGATACTTAAGTAATGGGCTTGATGGTGTTAATAGGTGGACTAATTCTTCTGCATTTAATGGTTATTCTGTTCGCTGTATAAAGGATTGATTTGAATGTTTTTAATTAATAGATGTGGTTTGGTATTGTTAAACAAAAGTGTATGAAAAAAGGAGTAACCATTTTCTTAATGCTATTTGGGTTAGCTGGTTTAAGTAGGTTAAACGCTCAGGACCAAAATATTTATTGTTTAGCTCTAAAGCAACAATTTTTTCCTTGGGGCGACTGCGGCGATGACCCCTATTTTAGGAGTGCCAGTACAACGATATTTGGTCACTCATATTTTTTGGAAGAGGGAAATGTTGTTCCAATACCTATAAATTTTACAAAAACAGGGAGCAGTGAAAAGGTAGAACTGGTAAGTCAAGGTAATACTATTTCAACTATAGAGGTTCGTACTTTGGCAGGAGGTATCCTTAACGACCATAATCTAACCTACAATATTTTATTGCAGAACACAGGTGTAAATGAAAATACTGCTGATGCTTCAGATCCTTGTAGCAATAGCTTTAACTTTGGCGGGAAGCGTGAGGGTTATTCTATGACCACAATCGTTTATGTTGATGATCCCATATATCTTAAGAATGAATCTACCATAAACAGTTTCTGCGTCGATGGTGGTGTGGTAACTATAAAGGTAGAACCATTCTTTAATAATAGAATTGCAGGAGGTAGCGGTTATTTACCTCCAATCCTAGAGGTAGCACTCGATGAGACAGATGCAGAGTGGGATACCATAAAGGGCATTGAAATCAAACCTAACACCACCCTTAACCTCGATTACACAACCATAGCAGGGAAAAAGGAGGACCCACAATCGAACTATTTCAAGTGGATGGGTAAGCAGTTAAGATTTAGGGTGGTTAAAACACTTCTTAATGGACAAAAAGCGTATGGTAATATTGTTGCAAGCATTATATTTTATCCAAAAGGCCCTGATTTTGAAATACTTCAAACAAAGCGAACTTTCTGCAATAATTCTGTTATTATTACTGTACGTATCAACGATAAGATGGATGATGGATACTTTTCACTAGATAAGAATTTATATGAATGGAAGGTTTGTGAAGGAACCAAATTCCCTTTTACAAATTTCTTTAATTGCGAAATGAAACCCAAAGATGGTGAAAAAAACGCATATGATGTAGTGATTACGAATCCCTATTCAGGTGAAGAAGTAGATCCGTTTAAAGAAAATAATAATGTACCAGTAGAATGGACAATGCAATTACAAGAAAAAGGGAATGAAAGTGTCTATTTCTGCACAAAAACCTTTGTTATTCCTGCTAAGCCATCGGTTATATTAGCAACACAGACAAATGTGAATAGTATTCCAGTTAATTTTGATATTCCTAATAAGAATAACCCGTACGTATTGCTCTCGATTGTTGATAACTATTTGCTTGCCCAACAGCGCATGCCGTATAAACTACTTTGTGGTAGCGATACACTTATGGAAATTAGCTCATTGCCTCCAGATTACAATAGTGATAAAGTTAAATACGATGCTGAGTTTGATACGTATTTTGATAATTTAGTTAAAAATTCGAACAGTTATAAAGAATACTTTGGCTATAGGTATAAGCAATGGTTTTATCAGCAGAGTCCTACTCAAATAGACCACCCTAGCGGTGCGTATCGATTTTACCCCTACAAATACCATACCCATGTGCATACGCATACCTGTACTCATGCACATGAGCATAAGCATTGGTGCTACTTAAGGCACGATGAGGAGCTTGTATGCACAGATATTCATAACCTAACCAATCCTGATCCTCACAATTTATGCGATAATTCACATACACATTATTTTGTTGGTGGAGAGGATAAAACGGAAATAGATTATACTTCGCATACACATTCAGCTTCTCATGAACATGCACATATCCATAAAGATATTCATAATCATGGCGAAAGTAGCCAATATACCTACTTTACTTTAATTGGGAAATATAGTTATTTAGATAATAGCACTTCTGAACCCTTGATAGATGGTACTGCTGACGTTAGCTCTATTTCATTATCTACAGTTGGCTATAATGCATATTATGTTTTAAAAAGCACTCTTCCAGATAAAGCAGAGAAACTATGGGATGAGGCAGATGTAATGAGCACTGTTTACCCAGATAAAGGTATTGCTAGAGGCTGGTATGACGATTTCAAAGCCATTTGCAAGGCGAAGTGGATTATGGAGAAATTTTCTATTAAGGTTAGTAATGGTATTCAACTAAACCCCACTCCAGAACAGCAACTTAACCTCATCGATGGTGATGGTTGTTCTTATTCTCCGTTCAGTATTAAGGTTAGGGCTCCAGAAGCAAGTTTTGGAGTTGTTAAAACTCTTCCATCAAATGCCTGTGCCAATAATGGTTCAGCCGAAATAACATATATTAACGGAGGTATACCTCCTTATGAATATGGTGTAAACAACTCTTTGAATAACCCTGGCGATAAAATTATTGTAAATAATCTTTCTTTTGGAAGTAATACAATAACATTTGCAAATGGAGCAACTATTGAAGTAACCTTAAGCAGTTCAGGTGTTGGAATAACCGGTGTTACAACCACGCCAAATACTTGTCCTACTACCAACGGAACAGCTACCATTACAACGGGTGCAATGCCGGGTATAAAAACATTTACATTAACTAGTGTTGATTACCCGAATTCCGTTTTCAACAAAATGGTTAGCGAAGATAATTGTACAATTGATAAGTTGCCTAATGGTCGTTATAATTTAATGGTTTATAGCACTGGGTGTAATAAGTCTTTGGGAAATGTGATAGTAGGTGACTTGGAGGGTAATCTAATAAAGGAAAATATTTTTAATTATGAAATTGTGCCAACAGGTGCTACGACCTTTGAT
>JBPXJX010000573.1:0-2877 GCA_051715525.1 Bacteroidales bacterium | reverse complement strand
TGTTCTGAGGCTTAAAATCAACAAAAATGTACTTATTTGTCGCATGTATCAGGTGCACTGCTCCTGAGATATTAAGACAAATGATAAGGCGATTTTTCAAACCTTCACCAGTAGAACGTGTAAATTTACGTTCCCAAATACTCTGCTTTAGGGAGGCTTTGAATTGTAAGGTTACAATTTCATAAAGCTGTATGCTTTCTTGATACGCGAGTGGCATAATAAAACCAACAAACTTCCCTGCTGCATCATAAAGCATTTCTTTTGGCCAACATATTCGATACATCTTCCCTTCTAGGGTAGCTGGGGGATTTTGAACCATGAAAGCAATTTTACTTTCTCTGGTCGATGTTCGGTGGCGAAGGTGATATATTTTTACGCACATTGATTGATACCCCGATGTAACAATTCGATATACGTCACCTTCTCCCCCTGAACCTAACGTTTGTGTGTACACGTTAATAGGAGTTCTATCCTTTTTATAAAATACATTGTAGCTCATCTTACCTATGAATTGCTAGTATCATGGTTTTGTCATCATTTTCATTTGCAATTTGGGGCGTGCCCGATGTTAAGATTTTCTTCCATCCATCATGAATACTTGCATTAAGCCCCTCATTGGTAATTTCACTTTTGATGGCTTTCACTAAAGGGTCAAAAAAGCCAGAAAATGCTTGATTGGGGTCACTCCATTGTTCATTTACACTATCCCAGGAGCTACATACAAAACTATGTTGTTCCATCCCATCAGAAAGAAGAGTAAAGGCTCGATGCTTCCCTCGTACAATCCGACTTTCAGGAATAGTATTTCCATTAGGTAATTCAAAATGCTTGTGTTGAAGCCAAGTAATCGAGGTAAGGAAAAAAGTCATATTTGCTTCTTCTCCTTTATGTGGTACAATTAACGGATGCCACTCCCCTTGTTCATTACAATATGCTGCTCTCCCATCACCAATATGAGTTACAAATAAGCCATGAGGAGAATACACAACAATAATAACAGTACATGAGAGTGACGATAGTTCTTTTCCTAGCTCATTTTCTGCATGATTTTTTAAGGCTAAGTACGTATTTTTGAGTTGCTCCCAAGCTAGCTCTTTCCATTCTTCATCTGATGGCGCCGTAGAATGTAAATGCCATTTTGCATCTATAATAGCTTTTTCAAAAAGGCTTGGTATTACTTTTTTTGCCACAAATTCAGACCCAAGATGTGAATTTACAGCTGAACCTGCACCATCGCATACAACTGCGATTCCCCAATCGGGGCACTGTTTAAATGAACCAAAATAATGATTGTCTTGACAAACAGTATGGTTGCTGATATGAGATTTACCAATTACCGAATCTGCTACCGCCAACCAACAAGGCTCAACCGTTTTTACAGCCTCTTTATTTTGTTTTTGGTCTCCAACTGAAGTGAGTACCGTTTTTAAAGCATCCTGTATTTTTTTCATTTGTTTTTACAAAGTTTAGGAACAAAGGAAAGAAATGGATAGCCTTTAAAGGTGGCTATCCATTATGTGTTATTAAGAGACTGGAACACCATTCATCCATATACCTGGATCAGTCAGTTTCAATGTATCTCCATCTTTTGAACCTGTCACCCCCGAACTACCTAAACTCACACTTAACCACTTAAAGAATGAAGAGAAATCAAGACCTTTTAACGAGGCAGGAGGCCAATCTGGAGAAGAAATATGGGCAAGTGTCTTCATATTTGCTCCCTGTACTCCAATAGCAAAAAAGTGAAAGTCTTTGGATTTTATACCTTGGTTAATGTCAGCTCTTAACCCATCAACATCTTGGCCAGCATCAGGGTCACCATCGGTAATAAGAATCACCCAAGAGCGATAGTACGGCTGCCCTGTGTCTTTGTACCATTTTTTTCGCTCTTTTACAACTCTTATCCCCTCTCGAACACCATCAACGAGTTTCGTCGTGCCATTAGTAGAAAGCGTAGGCATTGAAAAATTGGTGACTAGACTCGGTTGAACGATAGTATCAACAGTACTTCCAAAAGTTACTATTGAAACCTCTAAACGGTTAGCGGCCGTTGAGTCATTCAGGATTTGTTCATGGAATAATTGTATTCCCTTATTCAGCTCATCAATCGGTGTTCCAGACATAGAGCCTGAAACATCAAGAACAAATGAAACGCAGCATTTTTGCTCGTAATTAATGGGAGATTCAAGCATTACTTCTCTCATGGAATAAAAAAATTAAAGGTGTTTGAGATTTATTTACACTCATTCACAACGAATGATGGGTGCAACATACGGCTGCCACACCTACAATTCAAAATATAAAATACTTTATATCAGCTTTTTACAAACTTTTTTCCACTTTTACGAAACTTATAAATAGTTTCATAACTTTGCCTTAGTTTCGTTAAACTCTCTCTCAACATTTTATGAAAAAAGAAATTGCTATTAGCCTTTTATGGTCAGAATTCATTGCAAAAATTAACTCTGAGTGGGATAAGAAATATCAGGGATATGGTTCCAACATTAAGGAAGCTATTAATACCTACGGTAATAAAACTCACTTTGCAAGTTTCGTCCGAGAGGACATTAAAAAGATTGTTCCATTAGAAGACAGCCAATTGAGCGTTAAAACGCTTCACAGTTATTTCCAGAACAATAAATTTCCTACAGGAATCCAGCATGGGACACTTGATATTATCTGCAAGTACCTAGTCAGATATAATGATTTTCAACACTTCATTAAAAAGAAGGAAGATGAACGTACATATACTAGCGTTCCGAACAAGGAAATAGATGTATTGATTGACCCATCAAGGATTTTTTCTGCTACGCCACAACGACGTTCGACAATACTCCAATCACGGTGGTTTTATTTCGCGATTGCCGCAATCATAGC
>JBPXJX010000572.1:0-20292 GCA_051715525.1 Bacteroidales bacterium | reverse complement strand
TTAGTTCAATATTTCAAATGATTATAACGGTATGGATATGGTCTAGCCTTTGTGAAGAGGTACTAGTAAGAGGCTTAGTTCAAAGTTTAATACAACGTTATCAATCTGTAAAGTTCCTTCATCTTAGTATACCTGTTATTGTATCGGGTTTCTTTTTTGGTGCTATGCATTTGTCTTTACTTTCAAAAGGTATGGGCGAATGGTTTGTTGCATTTGTTGTATTCAATGCAACCATTATTGGCTTAATGGCAGGTTATTATCGTGAAAAAACAGGCAGTCTAATTCCTGCATTCTGGGTACATTTTTTGGCAAATGTCGTTGGCTCATTACCGTTAATTATCAAAATGATTGTTGTCGGTTAGAAAAATCCAAATTCTCAAATTCAAACGAAAATGAAAGTAGAAAATATTAAGTTATATCTTGCTTTGACCTTAGTATCGTTGGCAACAACAAGATGTTCAACCCCACAAGAATCTATTGACCTAAAACTAGCAAAGTCATATTTTACTGAACTAGACTCTTTATGCAATGCAGATAATGGAAAACTTTGGGGTATAAATTTATATGGGCCAACCATGATGGTAGATCCTCAAAGTAGACTAATTGTAGCTAATCAACCCGATAATGACAATAAACTAATAGAAAAGAATGGGTTATTTATTGGATATCTTCCTGAAAAATATAACATTGCAAATACATCCTTTGATTGGAGTGGGAAAAAATGGACAATGGCCATGTGGAATGCACTTCCATCTAATGACGCTTACCAAAGGAATCAGCTACTTATACACGAGAGCTGGCATAGGGTTCAGAATGAAATTGGAATAAAGCCTTTAATGCCTGCAAATGCGCATCTCGATGGCTTAAAGGGCACAATTCTGCTTAAACTAGAGCTTATGGCCCTAAAACAGGCGTTACAAGCAAATCTACCACTCAATAAGAAAAAACATCTCACAAATGCCCTAACAATCAGAAATTACAGGCAATCTCTATTTCCTGATAATGTAGAGAATGAGTTTGAACTGCATGAGGGAATGGCTGAGTACACTGGATTTAAACTTTGTGGATTGGATAATAATCTTTTACCTAATATTATCGCTAAAAAAATAGAAATGTCAATGGACAAGGACGGGCTAGCGAACTCCTTTGCTTATTTAACAGGCCCAGCCTATGGCTTTCTATTTGATGAACTTAAGATTGAGTGGATTAAAGATATCCTACAAGGTAAAAGTCTTCCAGAAATTGGTGTAGCAAAAGCTGATAACAAAATTTCTGCCGATACAGCAATCATAAAATCAAATGTTTTAGAGATTATCAACGAATATAAGTCAGAGCAATTAATAAAAGAAGAAACAGAAAAATTTGAATTCCAGAAGAGGTTAATAAAACTGTATAAACATAAACTTGTTAATGGCAACCAACTGATTATTCAGAATAACAACCTAAACTTTACCTATAATCCTCAGGAAAAGTTAATTCCTATTGACAGCATAGGAGTCGTATATAAAACCATGAGAATTACTGGAGAATGGGGTATACTGGAGGTGAGCAATGGAATACTAAGAAGTAATGACTGGCAAATATTTATTGTATCAACTCCTCTATCTGCAAAAACAGGTACAATTATTGAAACTGACTATAAACTAACTCTTAATAATGATTGGGGAGTAGTTTTGATTAAGGATGGGAAGTACTCATTGCAGAGAAAAAAACATAGTAAGTGAACTATCAATAATCTACAGAGTACTTTTTTATTCACTTAGCCCTTCATATCCTCTATTTTTTTAAAAACCTTTAGGATTTCTCAGTTTATTTGGATCTATTAAATAATTTTGCTCTAGAAAATCCTTTATTGTACTTAGAGAATAATATTTAATATGTCAAAAAATCGTAGAAAATCAGATACTTGTCTGAATTGTAATTTTAGCCTTCGCCCCGAAGATAATTACTGCCCTAACTGTGGACAGGAGAATAACACCAATAAAATACCTGTAAGGCACCTTTTATTTGAGGTTTTTGAAGATTTCTTTCATTTCGATGCCAAAATATGGAATACCATAAAAGCCTCATTCTCAAAACCCGGTAGAATTACTATTGATTTCCTTGAAGGGAAAAGGGCAAGGTATATCCCACCGGTTAAGTTTTACGTATTTGTCAGCTTTATCTTTTTTCTTTTGCTTGGAAAATTAAGCGATAACGCCATAGATACTGACAGTAAAACGATTGTCAATATCGATGAATATGAGGATATAACTCTAAATGAATTACAAGGGGAAAAGAGAATTTATTATAGTAAAGATTCTAATGATATTAGATTAATTAAGTTTAAATACAAATCGAAAGATTCGCTTAAGAAAGAACTTAATAGATTAAAAGAGGCACCTGATTCTGTTCTTTTAAAGATGCTTAAAAAAGAAGATTTCGATACTTCAATGGTTACTCAAAATAAGCTACGCGAAGCCCTTGCTTTAATTCCCTCAAATGTGCCAACTCTAGACTCGTTAAAGCATGACTATAGTATTGGTAATCTCAAATTTACAACCAAAGAGGAATACGAACAATTCAAGCAAGATGTCCATAGTTACTCAGATTCAAGAATTGATTCGCTGCTTAAATCCCAAAATGAGAGTCCTACCTGGTTCAACAGGCAGCTGGTTAAGAAAATGTGTAGGTATGATTTTAAGAATAAGGATGATATTAAAGATATTACCCATGCAATTATCAAAAGCATCTCCTTTACCATGTTCATTATGATGCCATTAACGGCAATACTCCTGCTTTTAATTTTTTATAGAAAGAAATATTACTATGAGCATTTGATATTTTCAATACATATACATACCATATTCTTTATCATTTTTAGTATAATACTAACTATTCATGTTTTTATTAGCGAACGAATTGGTGGAAAACTATGGCCTTGGGCATTTCTTCTTTGCTTAATATACTTATTAGCATCTTTAAGAAACAACTATGGTCAATCGTGGGGAAAAACAATTGCCAAATTTTTGCTCATGTCAATCCCCTACTTAATCATAAGTTTAACGTTGACAATACTAGCGGTTCTTTATGGATTTCTGGCTTAACCCAATCTCATATTTTCTGATACTTGTAAACTTTAAATTAAATTTACTGTTAATTTAAAAAATAGAAAATGGAAAAAGTTACTATACACGCCGATTGGCAAAGTGGGATGATGTTCGAAACCGAACTCAATGGCCATAAACTAATAATGGATGCTGCCGAAGCAACTGGTGGTACAAATAAAGGCCCTCGCCCAAAACCCTTAATGCTTGCAGCATTAGCCGGTTGCACAGGAATGGATGTTGTATCTATTCTTGCAAAAATGAGGGTCGAAATCAAAAAGTTTAGGGTTTGGGTAGAGGCCCAGCAAACTGAGGAGCATCCAAAGCACTATACCGAAATCAAGTTAATCTATGAGTTTACAGGAAAAGACCTACCAATGGATAAACTTGAGAAGGCTGTAAGCCTTTCTGAAGAAAGGTATTGCGGGGTTAATGCCGTTTATAAAAAAGCGATGAAAGTTAGCTACGAAATCAAAGTAATTGAGGGCTAAAATGATTACCAAGGATATTTATATTGAAGACCTCGTAAAGGAAATTCCAAACTCAGTTAACTTTTTAAGAGAAAAAGGGTTAGTTTGTATTAAATGCGGAGAACCCGTTTGGGGTACACTTGAGGAGTTGGCAAAACAAAAAAAGTTTTCAGACGAAGAGGTATCATCTCTTGTTATTGAACTTAATAGGTTGATTCAATAATATTCAATTATTCATAATACTTCTAGAGGCGTTTATTAAGCGCCTCTAGTTTTTTATATAATAAACGTATGCAATAATGCTAAATTATAAGATATAAATCTATATATTGAAAATAATATAGACTAAACTACTACATAAAAGCAACTTAGCAGCAAGTTTATTTAATTGAAAAATACTAAATTGCCATCCGTTTTTACCTAAAACCTAACTTAACTATGATTAAAAAAATTCCTTTGCTTTTACTATTGGTGTTTTGTTTTACTTACACATCATTTGCAAGCACAGCCTACCCAAAGCCAATTAAATTCACACAGCCCGATGGTTCAATAATAACCATAACCCTAAAAGGCGATGAGCATACAAAATGGGCGGTTACCTCTGATGGGTATACACTTTTGTCAAACTCAAAGGGTTACTTCGAGTACGCAAAGAGCGATAACCGTGGCTATTTAGTTCCATCTGGCGTTATTGCAAAAGAAACTAAGGAAAGAACATCCGAAGACTTAGCGCTTCTTTCAAAAATATCTAAAGGGTTATCCTACTCGAATGAACAGGTTCAAATGCTTAGAACCATAAAAGCAATCAATAAAAGTGAAAGACGCAAAGCCTTTCCAACCACTGGAAACAGAAAACTTGTTTGTATCCTAATGGGATTTAAAGACAAAGCCTTTACCAAGACACAAACAGATTTCAATAACCTATTTAACCAAGTAAACTACACTGTTAATGGTGCAACCGGAAGCGTCAAAGATTACTACCTCGAAAATTCTTACGGTAAATTTAATCTTGATGTAACTGTTGCAGGCCCTTATACTGCCAGTCAAAACATGTCATACTATGGCGCAAACGACGCCAGCGGTAATGATGTTAAACCAGATGTTCTAGTAACCGAAGCCGTTACCGCTGCCGATGCAGCTGTTAACTTTGCTGATTTTGACAATGACAGTGATGGCAATGTTGATGGGGTTTACGTTATTTACGCGGGTTATGGTGAGGAAGCTGGTGCACCAGCAAGCACAATTTGGGCGCATGCATGGGAAATCGATCCAAAAACCCTTGATGGTAAAGTTATTACCAGCTATTCATGCTCTGCAGAATTGGAGGGTACTTCTGGCTCAACAATGACTTCGATTGGAGTTATTTGTCATGAGTTTGGCCATGTACTTGGGGCACCAGACTATTACGATACAGATTATGATACCAATGGCCAATTTGAAGGAACTGGTGACTGGGATCTAATGGCTGGTGGCTCATGGAATAATAATGGTGTAACTCCTGCTCATCATAATGCTTATACAAAAATTTATGTATATGGATGGGGAACAGCAACAACCCTTAATAGCGGCGCAACAATCACAATGCCATCGTCTAAGACTGATGCAAATGCATTTTACCGAATAAATACAGCAACTGCCAATGAATACTTTTTAATTGAAAATCGTCAGCAAACAGGATTTGATGCTTCAGTTCCTGGACATGGACTTCTTATTTTCCACGTCCACAAAGATATTGTTGCCCATTATAGCAATAATGATATTAATGCCAAAGCACCCCAAATGATGTATCCTGTATGTGCATCTGCAACGACTAATCCAACTACATCTTCTGCGGCATCTTCATACGGCAACATTAATAGCGGCGGATGTCCTTTCCCTGGAATCTCAATAAAGAACTCATTTACCGATGCCACAACTCCATCTATGAAATCGTGGCTAGGAGTGGCGACAAATAAGCCAATTACAAATATTGCTGAGAACACAAGTACCGGATTTATCACCTTTGATTTCGATGGTGGCAACACAGGCAATCCTTCTGCATTTACTGCTACATCGATTAGTAGTTCACAAATTGATCTTTCTTGGAGCAAATCCGAGAACAGAGATGTTGTTGTTGCTTTCTCTTCGACGCCTACTTTTGGTTTATTAGTGGATGGAAATACTTATACCGTTGGCCAATCAATCGATGGTGGTGGCTCTGTAATCGTTTCTGGCGATGCAACATCATTCTCTCATACAGGACTTAATACCAACACAAGGTATTACTATAAAGCATGGACTAAGCTGACCTCAACAACATACTCCGCAGGAACAATAACTCAAGCAAAAACGGCTTGTATAGGAATTGTAACTCTTCCATTAACTGAAGATTTCAACGTTGGTGAGATGCCAAGTTGTTGGTCTATAGTTGACAATCAAGGAAATGGTCAAATTTGGCAGGTAGGAAGTGTCTCTGGAGGATTAACAGGTTCATATATCTATTTGAACTCGGATGCTTATGGCGATGGAAGTACTCAGAATGCAGATTTTATAACACCAACAATAAATACTACTGGAACTGCATCCGTAACAGTATCTTTCAAACATTACTTTAGGGTTGAGGAAAGTGAGACTGCAACCTTCTCTTATAGTATTGATAATGGCTCAACATGGGTGGAAGTTGATAAATGGACTGCCACCACAGCAAACCCTACCTCGTATAAGAAGATTTTAACCGAAGTGGCTAATAAAACCTCCGTTAAGTTTAAATGGAACTATACTGGGACCTGGGGTTGGTATTGGTGTATCGATGATATCAGCATTGCAGAAACATCAGCCTCAGACATAATAGCAAACTTTAAGGCAGAACCTACCACTGTTGATATTAATTCATCAACAACGTTTACAGACCTGTCAAATGGTACAATTACCTCATGGGCATGGAATTTTGGAAGTGGCGCATCTCCTGCAACCGCTACAACTGCTGGACCTCATACAGTCACATATTCAACTCTAGGCAAAAAAACAGTTACTTTAACTGTAAATGGAAATGTTACCGAAACAAAAACCGATTATATTTATGTAATCGACCCTAATGCTCCATTAGTTCTTGTTGGATGGAATTTTGAAGATGGTAACGCAATTGCTGATGATGGATTACCAGTTAACTCTGCAAAAACAGTAACTTCAACCGCAACAGGAACCATATCCTATACAGGCGGAAGCGGTGGTACAGGTACAAATGCATTAACAAATACAGGTTGGGATAGTGGTAATGATACTAAAGCTTGGCAAATTGAATTTAGTACTATTGGGTATAACACTATAACTGTATCATCAAAGCAAAAAAGTTCAGGTACTGGACCAAAAGAGTTTAAACTTCAATACAAAACTACTGGTTCAACTTGGATTGATGTTCCATCAAGTAATTTAACCCTTGCCAATGATGCATTTGTTTCAGGTGTTTTAACCAACTTAGAATTACCTACTGATGTTGCTAATCAACCTTCGGTTAGCTTAAGGTGGGTAATGAGAAGTAACCTTCAGGTAACTTCAGGCAATGTTGCATCTGGAGGAACTAGTAGAATTGATGATATCGTTGTCAGTGGCAAAAAACTACCTAGCTACAATTTAACTATATCAAAATCAGGAAACGGAACCGTTTCCCCTGAAGTTGGCGATCACACATACTTTGAGGGAACTTCTGTAACCCTTACAGCAACGCCAGACCAAGGTTGGATGTTCGATAAGTGGGAGATTAATGGTAACACGGTTACATCTGCATCAACACAAATTACCATAAGTGCTAACACCACTGCCGTGGCAACTTTCTCGGTAATTCCAACTTATACTCTAACCGTGTCAAAAACTGGAAATGGAGCTGTTTCCCCAGAGGTTGGTGATCATACATACAATGATGGAACCTCTGTTACACTTACAGCAACGCCAGACCAAGGTTGGAAGTTCGACAAGTGGGAGATTAATGGAAATACCGTTACCTCTGCATCAACTCAGATAACTATCAATGCGAACACAACCGCCATAGCAACGTTCACTCAGTTAACATATAAACTCACTGTTTCGCACGATGGTAATGGTTCAGTTACCCCTACCGATGGTGAATCGACTCATAATGCTGGTGAGCAAATTACTCTTACTGCAACTCCAGATCAAGGATGGCAGTTTGAAAAGTGGGTGATAAATGGCAATACTGTAAATTCAGCATCTACTCAAATTACTATCAATGCCAACACTACAGCTATAGCAACATTTACCCAGATTACATATAAACTCACCATTTCGCACATTGGTAATGGTACAGTTACACCAACCGATGGCGAATCGACCCACAATTCAGGAACATCGGTAAATCTTATTGCAACAGCAGATCAAGGATGGAAATTTGATAAATGGGAGATCAATGGGAACACTATTACATCAGCGAACACTCAAGTTACTATAAGTGCTAATATTACCGCCGTAGCAACATTTACCTTACTAAATGGAATTGAAGATGTAGAGTATTCTCTAAAGGTTTACCCTAACCCAACAACTTCAATTGTAAAAATTGAGAGCAAGAGCGTTATCAAAAACATTCAAGTATTAGATCTTGCAGGTAAAGTGCTTCGCTCGTCCGAAAATATCTCGAACGATAAAGGCAGTGTAGACTTAAGTGGACTACCTTCTGGAATCTATTTGATTAAGATTATGAGCACTGAGAATTCGATGAAAATTGTAAAAATTACTAAAAGATAAATGAACTAAAGAGGTGTCATAACGAACACCTCTTTTTTCTTTATTTTCTTTGATTTGAAATTTACATTACATACATTGCAACATAATAAAAAGAGAATGCTCAACCAAGTAAACAATAAACTTTCAAATAATTTTTTCAATAATAATTGGAGGAACTGGGAAGGTATTGTTTGATAGGTAAACCATAAATGTATCACGACAAACCTTCCCATAACCGGGAAGGTTTTTTTGTTTAAAATCTACATAATGAGACAAATCAACAATAATAACAATAATCGTCCACCACCCGCGGGAATGGTTATATAACCCTTTTACTCAACCCTTCCCGTTTAGCGCGAAGGGTTTTTTCATATCATTTAAACATAATAAAAACCAACAAAATGGAAACAAAAGAATTAACGTACACCAGCGTGCTAAATCAGCACCAAACAGAAAAGGCTATCGAGCTAATCAAGGATTTCTTCTCAAAAAACCTCGCTGCAGCACTTCGTTTAAGAAGGGTAACAGCACCTGTTATTGTTCAGGCAGGGCTTGGCATTAACGATGATCTAAACGGCATTGAAAAGCCAGTTTCGTTTTCAGCAAAATCGCTTGGAGGACAAAAAATTGAGATCGTTCAATCGCTAGCTAAATGGAAGCGTTTAACACTCCATACGCTTAGTATTGAAGCAGGAATGGGCATCTATACTGATATGAACGCTTTGCGTCCTGATGAAATTACAGATGCAACCCACTCACTCTATGTTGACCAATGGGACTGGGAAAAGCGTCTATTTCACGATCAACGTAATGCTGAATTTCTCAGAGATACTGTTCGAAAGATTTATCAAGAGATAAAGAAAACCGAATTTATGATTGCTGAAGAATTCCGAACAATTACACCTATTCTTCCAGAGGATATCACATTCTTTCATTCTGAGGATTTAGCAACGCTTTACCCCACTCTTACTGTTAAGCAAAGGGAGAGAGAGATTTGTAAGAAATATGGTGCTGTATTTATCGAAGGAATTGGCTATCCGCTGCTCGACGGAAAACCTCACGATGGCCGTGCACCTGATTATGACGATTGGTCAACCCTCCGTGAGGATGGCAAAAGAGGGTTGAATGGCGATATCTTTGTTTGGAATCCTGTTTTAAATGACGCTTTCGAACTCTCGTCGATGGGAATTAGAGTTAACCCTAAATCGATGGTTACACAACTTGATATGCTTGACTGTGCAAGCAGGAAAGAGCTATGGTTTCACAAACAATTGATTAGCGGATTATTACCCGATAGCATAGGCGGCGGAATAGGGCAATCGCGCCTTTGCATGTTCCTTCTGCGCAAAGCGCATATAGGCGAGGTGCAAGCATCGGTATGGCCCAAAGAGATGATAGATGATTGCGACCAAAGAGGAATCAATCTTTTTTAGGTTAACATACTGGAATATTGGAATAATCGGAATTAACTACGTTTAATTATTCCTTTATTCCAGTTACAATTAGCATAATCATCTATATATAAACAACTATCTTTACGAAAAAAAAGATGGCTCGGTTTAAGTTGATTCTCGAATATGATGGTTCTAAGTTCAAAGGGTGGCAATTCCAAAAAGATTTGCCAACAGTAATGGGTAAATTAATGGATGCCTGCAAGGAGGTTTTTACTGCTGATACTTTTGAACTTTACGGTTCTGGAAGAACAGATACTGGTGTTCATGCGCTTTTTCAGGTTGCACATCTCGATATAAAAACCCAAATCCCAACTCATCTAATAAAAAATAAGTTGAACGATGTACTTCCTGCAGCAATAAGCATTCTTGATGTTGAAAAGGTAAACCCTAATTTTCATGCTCGACACGATGCTGTTGCCCGCAGCTATGTTTACCACATTTCGAAACGACGCACAGCATTTGGAAAAGATAATGTATGGTGGATAAAAGATGATCTGAATATTAAAGCGATGGCCGATGTAACCCCTATGTTTCTGGGTTTAAAAGATTTTAAATCGTTTGGAGTTCAGGAGATGAAGGGCGAATCAACCAAAGTTGAGCTAATTTCCCTAAAAATATTTGAGATAGATAACTCCATTCTTATCCACATTGTTGGGTCACATTTCCTTTGGCGCATGGTTCGTAGAATAGTTGGTGTATTGGTTGAGGTTGGTCGTGGAAGATTGAATGACGATGATATTCAAAGCTTTTTCTGGGATAAATCTGAAATACCTGCTCAATTTACTGCTCCGCCTTCGGGATTATATCTTGAAAGAGTATACTATAATGGCGAACAAATTGATGATGAACCCAAATGGTTAATGAATATCCATTGAAACATAACTACTTAGGTTTATAAATATAATTCAAACTTTCTCCAAATAAATTTGATTTTATAAATCGAATACCTAACTTGTATTAGATATTCGATTTTATATGGAATCAAAATTCTACATAAAAGTTGATGATACAACTGTTGAATGTCAGCTGTGCCCACATTTATGTAGAATCAAGAATGAGAGATTAGGTATTTGCAATACTCGCTTTAATCGAAACGGCATTCTTGAATCGCTACAATGGGGTGTAATCGCCTCAGCATCCCTTGATCCCATTGAGAAAAAACCGCTATACCATTTTTATCCTGGGAAAATGATATACTCCATAGGGGGATTTGGATGCAATTTGAGCTGTCCTTTCTGCCAAAACTTTGAAATATCGCAATATGTACCCCACAATATTGATAAACTAAGAATTATACCTCCTATAGAAGTTGTTCAAAAATCAAAAATTCATCAGAATAGCATTGGAATTGCCTATACGTTCAATGAGCCAACGGTTTGGTTTGAGTATATGCTTGATATTGCCATCGAGGCAAAAAGAGAGGGTCTTAAAAATGTAATGGTTTCAAATGGATTTATCAACCCACAACCATTAAACGAATTGTTGCATGTAATTGATGCATTCAATATCGATTTAAAATCTTTTAGCGAAAACTTTTATAGTAAAATCACTAAAGGGAACCTTGATTCTATCCTTAAAACATTGAAAGCTATTAGAAAAAGTGGCAAGCACCTCGAAATATCATTTCTTGTAATTCCAAATCTTAATGATTGTTTTGAGGAGGCCTCGCAGATGTTTCATTGGATTGCTGAAGAGCTTGGCCCCCAAACAGTATTGCATATCAACGCTTACCATCCAGCATATTTATTAAACAACCATGCAACTAAACCCGAACTACTAGCTAAACTATTTAACCTAGCAAAAGATAAGCTAAACAATGTTTACCTAGGTAATAGCCCGTATGTTGATATTGGCTGCAATACCATTTGCCCTCAGTGCCAAAGCATAGCAATAAAAAGAAAAGGGTTTGTCTCCACACCAATAGGGATAAACGAATTGGGCAATTGCGCTGTTTGCAATTTTGGCCCAATAGCTATTCGCTAAAGTTAATTACAATATCTTCTAATTCGCGCTTTGGCACATGGTGCACTTGATTCTCATCGCGCCAATATTTAATATCTCCATCAGAGGAAAGTGGCTCTAAAACAACCTGCTCTACCGGAACACCAAGAGCCAAAACAAGAACAACATCAAGTGAAGAGGGAATATTAATATAATCGGCAAGATCGTTTCGTTTTACGGAGTATATCATACATCCACCATAGCCTTTCTCTGAAGCTGCAAGCATAATAGTTTGAGCAGCAATTCCCTGATCGTGCACTAAGTTTTTACCAATTAACGTATCCTCAAGCATAACTATATAAGCAGATGGACGTTCACCCTCTGAAGGTCCATCCCAATCTTTATAATATCCAGCCCACGAAAGGGTTGGATAAATCTTTGCATTTGTTTCGGCATCAAATGAAATAAAATACTTTAGCGTTTGTAAGTTTCTGCCTGATGCCGAAATACGTGCTAAATCAATAAAATCGAGCAATTCTTTTTTACTTATAGCTTTTGACTGATCGAATCTTCGATAGCTTCGGTTTTTTAGAACTAAGTCTTTTAACATATGAAGGTAATTTTACTGATAAAAATAAAAAAGCACTGATGGGTTACCTATCAGTGCTCAAATTTAAGATATTGGGTGGTAATTACAATCTACTTTCAACAACTTTCCAATCAACAACACTCCACATTGTATTGATATAATCGGGACGGCGATTTTGATAGTCGATATAGTAAGCATGCTCCCATACATCGCACGTGATTAATGGGTTAAGGTTTTTCTTTAGCGGGGTACCAGCGTTCGACTCTTGCTGAATTTCTAATTTACCGTTAGAATCAACAACAAGCCAAGCCCAACCTGCACCGAAAAGAGTAGCAGCCGCTTTATTAAACTTCTCCTTAAATTCTCCCAAAGAGCCAAAATCGCGAACAATCATTTCGGCCAATTTGCCGGTTGGCTCGAGCTGTGGCTTAGGGGAGAATGTGTTGAAGTAAAAGGTATGATTCCATATTTGAGCTGCATTATTGAAAATGCCACCATCGGACTCGCGGATAACGTTTTCTAAATTTAAATTTTCAAACTTAGTCCCAACAATAAGGTTATTAAGGTTATTTACATAAGCCTGATGATGTTTTCCATAATGGAACTCTAATGTTTGCTTTGATATAACCGGAGCTAAAGCATCTAGCTCATAAGGTAATTTTGGTAGTTCGTGAATCATGATTTTATTTTTTTATAAATATATAACATCAGTATATAAAAAATGTTCAGTAATTAAGACAAGCTAAGGTATTTTAACGCCCAAAACAATTACATCATCGGTTTGATTTTCCTCCCCTTTCCATTTATCAAATTCATTCCACAGTATATCTGATTGCTTATCAAAAGGTTTTTCTGATATTGAAAGTAATAAGTTCCTGAAAGTATTATAGCCATACTTTTTATTATTTGGCCCTCCAAATTGATCGGCATATCCATCAGAGGAGAGGTAAATACAATCACCAGATTTTAGAGTTAATTTATGCTCATTGAATTCATTCATTCTTAAATAAAATGAAACTGGCATTCTATCAGGTTTAAACTCTACCATTTTTTCCTGTACATAAACTAATTCACTTGGTGCTGGAGGATATTCTGTAGTTAAAAAAAGTGATAAGTTTGCTCCAGCGTAAACCAAATCCCTACTTTTTTTATTGTACATGCAAAGAGCAATATCCATTCCATCTTGGCTATCATCATCTAAGCCTGTTTGGTTTAGAGCCTTGACAATCATATCACGTAAACCCCAAAGCATTTTTGCAGGAGAAGCACAACAGTCGCCTCTCGAAACTAGTTCGTTTAGTAATGATACACCAAGCATACTCATAAAACCTCCAGGTACTCCATGACCTGTGCAATCTGCTACAGCAAAATAAATAATATCTCCATTTTTATAAGTCCAGTAAAAATCACCTCCAACCGATTCACGAGGTTGGAAAAAAAGAAAATATTCTCCTAAAGTCTTTAATAACGTTTTATCGGATGGCAACAACGCCTGTTGTATTTTACGTGCATAATCGATAGATTCGCCAAGATCGGTTAGCATAGTCATAATTCTATCGCGCTGATGAATTACTAAATTCTTTTGAATTTCAAGTTCATCGCGCTGAACCATAAGTTCAGCTTTCTGGCGTTCCATATCAAGTTTCTGAAACGCTAGCATATTATTTCTTTTTTGTTTTTCTCTGTAGTTTAAGAAGATAATTACTAAACCAAAAAGGGAGATTATGAAAGCTATGATAAAAACCTTTGAGATACGCGATTGCTTAAGAGTTTTATTTTCAGCAATGCTTAGCTTATTGTTATTGTCGATCCGCTCCTTATTGAAGAGTTTACTATAGTCGTTTTCAAACTTAATACGCTGCAATTCTTTAGCTTTTTCAATACCTCCGATACTATCTCGATATTGAATATAAAGTTTGAAGTATTTATGAGCATTCACCAAATCACCTGCATCTTCATAATAAGAACTTAAAACATTATATCCATTACGTATTATTTCAGTTGCACCTATAGAAATTGCCAAATCAATTCCCTCTTTACAACTCTTAATCCCATTTTGAATTTGCCTCTTTGAGAGGTAAACTTTCCCTATTTCAACTAATGCTTCAGCTTTTCCGAGGGGAGCATTTATTTTGTCAAATATTGATATGGCTTTTAACAATGTGTTAATAGATTTATCCCATTCATTCATTTCGGAATAAACCTTGCTCATATTGACATATAAATCAGCAAGGCCAATGGTATTAGAATGTTTAATTCTAATTTTTTCAGCTTTATAGTAATTTTCAAGAGCATTATGGTAACTCTTTTTTACTCTATAAATTTCTGCAAGTCCTAATAATGAATACGTCATTGCAGCACTATCGTTTATAATCTTACAATTATCTAACGATAGTTGATAATACTTGAATGCCTCAGCAGTATCTTTAAGCTGTTGATATATTAATCCAATGTTATTATTTAACAATGCAATTTTTCGTTAATCCTTCAGCTCTTCCTGAATTCTCATGGATTGCAAAAAGTATTCAAGTGCCTTGGCATAATGACCTTGGCTCTTAAATATTGCCCCAATATTATTTAAAGTACTAGATTTAAAAGTTTTATCGGCAATTTTCTGTTGCCAATCTAATGAAATCATAAAATACTCCAAAGATTTTGAGTAATTAGCTCTAAAGTATTGGATTGTACCTAAATTGTTATACGATCTAGTAATACCTATTTGATCATCAAACTCCTTAAAAATTGGCAAACAATTATTAATATAGAGTTCAGCACTATCCTGATTTCCAATGTTTGTAAAATGATTACCAATCCAATAAAAGCACCAGGCAGTATTTAATTTATCATCAATGTTTTTGTAAATATTTAGGGCTCTCCTGAAATTAATAAGTGTTGAATCTTTTGCCCCGTCTGCAGATTGTATTTGTGCTAAAAGAAGAAGTGATTTAGCCTCACCTATTGCATAATTACATAAAGTAGATAGTTTTAATGCTTTCCAGGCAATGCTACGAGAATTTGTGAATTGATTACTTACGAATGCCGCATTACCTGATTTTAATAGAGCGTTTATTCTAGCAGTATCTTGCTGTGCGTATGAATTTGCACCAATCAAACAGATTAATGAAGTTATAAAAAGATATTTCTTATAAAATGAGCCAAATTGCATCACTGTATATTCAATTATCCTCCAATTATACAAATTCTATGGCATTATTAAATATTTTATTCGATGATGTTTGTTACCTTTTATAGTTTTCTTGTATAATGCTAAATATTACATTTTTCTTTAACTTGATTATGCTTAAGTATCTCCTTTTTGTATGAGTATACTTCTATTCTAAAAAAATAATATTTAATAAGCCAAATCTCAACAAACCAAGAATCATCAAGTGATTCCAATCTTTCGAGTAGTTTTTTTGTATTTCCCACAAAAGGTATTTGCTCTTCCATTCTTAGCAATAATTCATGTTACAATAACAATTTTCAGTTCAATTTACTCATTAACAACACGATGAACTAAAAAAATTACAATTCCCAACAAAAACAATATTTATAAATTTACTGAATGTTTCTAGAACATGCAAAGTTGAAGGCAAAGAAAACCAATGAAGCAGAAAAAGTTTGATAAAATGGAATTAAATTTTGATAAATATATCATTAGCAGGCTTGGGTGTTAAGCCTAGCTTATATGCCTTTGTATACAATTCGGTTATAGCATTTCTACCTGTATCTCCTAATTCGATAGAGTATTTATTAACATAAAGTTCAATATGTTTATACATTACCTCCTCATCCATAGCCTGTGCATACTTTCGAACATATGGATAGGTTTGCTTTGGAAATTGAAAAGCAAACTCAACACTACTTCTCATTAATTGGTCAATCTTTGCTTTAACAACCTCAGGAAGATTTCGTCGAATTGCAATGCCTCCTAATGGAATAGGCAATCCTGTAAGGGTCTCCCAGTATTCACCTAAATCAATAATCTTCTTTAAACCCTTCTTTTCGTAAGTGAACCTATTTTCATGAATAATCAAGCCTGCATCAACCTCATTAGAGAGCACTGCCTCTTCAATATCCGAGAAAAGAAAAACCTTTTTATTAACTGCTTCCGGAAAAGCAATTGAGAAAAGCATGTTGGCTGTTGTATCAATTCCAGGAATTGCAATTTTGGAATATTTAACTTCATCCGGATATATTTGCTTGCGACTTACCAACAATGGTCCAACACCCTTCCCCAAAGCGCTTCCAGAATTTAATAACTGATAATGATCAGTTACTTTGGCTAAAGCATTAAAACTTATCTTTGTAATATCGGGTTGCCCTTCTAGCGCCATTTTATTAAGCTCATCTATATCTGCTAAATGAACATCAAATTCTAATCCTTGAGTATCGATACGACCGTTAACTAAGGCATCGAACATAAAGGTATCGTTTGGGCAGGTCGAGAAGCAAAGTTTTAGTTTCATTCTCTATATTACTATTTATCGGTAAATTGTTAATCTAAGTTCTGAATCAGCTGTCTTAACGCCTTGTCGAGATTATCGATGGCCACTTCTGTCTCCCATTTTGATTTATTGCGAGGTTCAACCATATTTGAAATAGCCCTTAAACAAACAAATGGAATATTTAGTTGATTACAAACATAAAACACTGCAGCTCCCTCCATTGTTTCGATATCGGCATTCCAAAATTTGATTATTTTATCAATAATATCTTGTGAACCGCTGGCAGTGGATAGTGTTAGCCCTTTTACAAGAGGTATGTTTAAAGCTTCGCTCAACTTTTCTAACCAAGGATTCTCAAAATATCTTTTTTCCGAATAAAGTGTATTACCCTTAAAATTCATGTCCGACAATGGTTGAAACATTCCTTGGTTGTCTATGCCATAATCGCCAAATACATCCTCTTTTACAAGAACTACATCTCCGGGCTGATATTTAGAGTTATATGAACCGGCGATACCGATATTGATAATCAAATCATATCCATTTAAATACCTTGATAACGCAAAAGTTGTTGGTACTGCTCCAACTCCTGCAACTATTAAATCAACTTGATGAGCCATTGGATCTAGTACACTTTTAGGATCACCAATTGTTAGACTTTTGCCAATGTTTAGTCGACACTCAAATGCTGTTGCGGCTACTACGAGTATTTTCAATTTTATGATTAATTAATGGTAATTTTCTCATCCGAAAGATATAGTTTTTTAACTTTATAGCCTATTCTAAACGATAAGATATGCCTATTGCTTATATAACAAGACGCGAACGTTTCAATGCCGCTCACCGATTGCACAACCCTGAGTTATCTGATGAAGAGAATTTAAGAGTATATGGCAAGTGCTCTCACCCAAACTGGCATGGGCATAATTTTGACCTTTTTGTAACAATAAAAGGCGAAGTTGATAAAACCATTGGATTTGTTGCCAATCTTAACAATATCAGTAAACTTATAAAAGAACTTGTAATTGAGAAATTAGATCATCGGAACATTAACCTCGATGTTGACTTTATGAAGGGGAAAATTGCATCAACCGAAAACCTTGCTATTGCAATTTGGGATGAACTTAAAAATCCTATTGAGAAGTTAGACGTAACACTACATTGCATCAAAATTCAGGAAACTGAGAATAACTGGGTGGAGTATTTTGGGGAATAATTAAGGTTAAGGATGAGAACAGGAGTTTGACCTTTTATAAAAAAGGATTTACTTTGTACAATATTTTGTAATTAGATGATATGATGGAAATACTTGATGAAGATGATGTTGAATTCGGAAACGAAGGGTACTCTCGTGTTGAGAAGTGGAATCCGAAAACAACCAATAAGCTAGCTAGCCATTATAAAGCAATCCTCGAACTTTTAGGAGAAGATACTGAACGTGAAGGGCTACAGAAAACACCGATAAGGGTTGCAAAATCGATCCAATTCCTTACACATGGTTACCATCTTGATCCGCATGCAATACTTAGCTCAACTAAGTTCAAAGAGGATTACCCTCAAATGGTTCTTGTAAAGGATATCGATTTATACTCCATGTGTGAGCACCATATGATCCCATTTTATGGTAAAGCCCACGTTGCTTATATTCCAAATGGTTACATAACTGGGTTAAGCAAAATTCCTCGTATCGTTGAAGCATATTCGCGCCGTTTACAAGTTCAGGAACGGCTTACAATGCAAATTCGTGATTGCATACAGCAAACGCTTAATCCACTTGGTGTTGCTGTTGTAATTGAGGCTGCTCATATGTGTATGCAAATGCGTGGTGTACAAAAGCAAAACTCAGTAACTACTACATCTGCATTTACAGGAATTTTCCTCTCTGAAATTAAGACTCGCGAAGAGTTCATCCATTTAATTGGGATTAGACTTCATTAAAAACTTTCATTTTGTAAACACAGAGTTACACAGAGAAATATAAAAGCCTCAGCAATTGCTGAGGCTTTTCTTATGCTTCTTTGAGTTTAAAACTCTCTGCGTTCTCCGCGTCTCTAAGGTTATGTTTTTTATTTACTGTTTTACAAACTTCCTAATAAACTCTCCTTGCTTGGTTGATCCTTTTAAGATATATATTCCATTCTGCAGACCCTGAACAGGGATGCTATATGATGCCTGTGCAGGTAAATAATTACCAACTATTCTTCCTGCAAGATCAAATACCATAAGTTTATCAATGTTATGTTCACATTCAACAATAAGATAATCACGAGCTGGGATTGGATAAATATCTACCAAATTACTTAAATCCATTGGCTTATTGCTTGTAGCAAGGATTGCTGGGCTTGAAACCACTTGTAAAATTTCATTGGTTCTGCTATTCTGAACAAATAAAACCAGCTTGGCATTAATAAACTCAGCAGCATCAGTAATACTATTTAGGCTTATGGTTTGACTTATTCTCTCATCTAGCCATGCTCCAACTGGTAACGATATACCGCCAGGACTTGGGAAAAACCTTCTTACTACATTGTAATAATAGGTTCCTGTTCCATTTATTTGGATGCTATCCTTAACCAAAGCACAATAGAGAACTAGATTCTCGTTTGATAAATCGGTAAACGATTTAATCACCATTTTCACCTCTCTATTCTGAACCTCAATTTTATCAATTGAAATTTTAGGATCCATTAGCGTAGCAGCATCGGCCTTTATTTCGAAATTAGACTTATCGGTAAGGTTAGAGTAGATTGTACCATTTGCATAAATACTTGGTATTTGCCCTATTCCATAATAAAACTTTCTTGACGAAGGGCCTTCTGTATAATAATCATAGAAGTAATCGTTATTGTGGTAATGGATTGGGATAATATCATCCTTCTTTTTCCTCTCGAATGTTTTAAGGTAGCTATTATTAGTGGTTGAAGTAATGTTAGTAAAGTATTCACCTAATAAGTTCTGCTGTCTCTCACCAATCCAAATATTGTCGAATGCAAAGCCGTTAAAAAGTTTATTATTATCAGCTTTTGTTGAATATACAATTCTAAACCGTACATTTTTTTTGTTTTTAATTGTATCTAAACTGTAACGAGCGGACTTCCATCCTGTAACTAAATCGGCACTGCTCCATCCGAGCGATTGACCTGCTGGTTGACTACTAAGGTTTCCTGGATCATACCAATTAATACCACTATTTGGTTTACCGAGTACACTATCGGTAGGCCAAGTTTGACCTCCGTCAGTAGAATATTGCATAACGGCTCCATCACGACCCGGCTCAGGTGCCGACCAAATATCTAATTTAATCATTGGTTTTTTAAGCTCACTAAAATCAAAACATGGGCTAATTACCTGTGAATTTTCAATTTTTTGATTTGCAAGTCCAATGTTTGTATACCAAGCAGTATCAGGTTGATTAGAACTAAATATATCGCCTGTAGGAACTCCATATATCCAACTTGAATTTCCATTATCTGCAATGCTTTTTGCATTCCACTCTTTTTTACTCGCTTTAAATGTATCAAAATAGTTATCAGTAATTTTGATAAAGGGTTGCACTACAAAATTCTTAGTAATTTCATTCTTACAACCTTC
>JBPXJX010000571.1:0-7637 GCA_051715525.1 Bacteroidales bacterium | reverse complement strand
ATTGTTGCTACTATAAATGTAAACTGTATGGATAATCTTGTTGTAATCTTCATTTTCAGACCTCCATATCACTGCAAAAAAAGCCAAAACCGAATTTCGTATGTATTAGTTTAGGTTCAAACTCCTTATCAATCTTCTTTCTTAAATAGTTTACATAAACATCTATGATGTTTGTTGTTGGATCAAAATCTAAACCCCATACTTGCTCAATAATAAACTCACGAGTTAGCAGCTTTCCTCTATTTTTCAGAAAAGTTTCGAGTAACAAAAACTCCTTCGCTGTTAATTCAATCAGTTTACCGCCTCGAGAAACAGTTTTTGTAGATAAGTCCATTTCAAGGTTGGCTATACGTATCCTTTCAGAATTACTTTCTACTTTGGTGCGTCGAAGGAAAACGTTAATTCGAGCCAATAGCTCTTTAAAATCATAGGGTTTTACAACATAATCATCAGCTCCAGCATCAAACCCGACTATTTTCCTATCAGGAGTCCCATAAGCGGTAAGCATAATAATTGGAACTTGATTATTGGTTTTTCTAATCTCTTTGCACAGATCGTATCCGTTAATTAAAGGCAAATTGATATCTAGAATAATGAGATGGTAATTATTCTGTTCAACTAACATCTTACCAACATAGCCATTGTTAGCAATTTCTGCCTTGAAGCCAGATCCTTCAATTTGTTTTTTTAAAACCTCGGCTAGCCTTTGTTCATCCTCTATTATAAGTATGTTTATGTCTGTTTGATTCATTTCGGGTTTGTATTTCAACAAAGTTACGGCACAAATGATAAAAAAAAGCAATTTAAGAAGATTCTAATATGGTTCTAATGAGATTCTAATAATGAATTAGGTCGATAACTCATAAGTTTGTTTGACTAACTAAAACTCTCAATACTATGAAAAAGATCAAACTATCCAACGGCTTGATGATATTTGTTTTTTGGGCTGTCATAATTGCTGTAATGATAACCGTTAAGTTACTCTTATTCTAGTATCGAGGCTTTTTAATTCAAATGTTGTAATACTTCAATTAATAGATTTTTCTGGATGCTAGAGTAACTTAATGAATAAATTTCAGCTTATGCCTACAAAAATTTCAAAATCGATATTGATAGGTTTCGTTCTGATTCTAATTCCAATTCTATCTTTCGCAGAAAGTAATACTTTAAGCCCTTCAATAGGTGGGATAAGGATAGAGTTTTTTCTTTTTGGCTTAACCCTTTTAGGTGTTGCATTATTTCATCACCAAACATTTTGGGTCGCCATTAGTGGTTTAACCTTGATAGTTCTTTATAAGTTGATTTTCGTATCGGGTTACCCATTCTTCGAACACTTTCTTGGGAACAATCCGCTTTTTGACCAGTTTTTGTATAAGGATATGCGACAGGGCGAATGGGGGATACTTTTAAATTTATTTGGGTTGTTACTTGGCTTTTCAGTACTTGCTAAAATATTTGAGGAGTCAGGTTTACCTGAGATACTTCCCAAGTACCTACCTGATGACTGGAAAGGTCCATTTGTTCTGTTAATTTTTGTATTCATTATGTCGGCTTTCCTCGATAATATTGCAGCCGCAATGATTGGTGGAACTGTGGCCTTAATTGTATTTAAGAATAGAGTTCACATTGGTTATATTGTAGCAATCGTTGCTGCATCCAATGCTGGTGGTGCAGGTAGTGTGGTTGGAGATACAACAACAACCATGATGTGGATAGACGGTGTTTCTGCTTTTAATGTCCTCCATGCTTATGTTGCAGCCATTGCTTGTTTTGTAGTAATTGCGTGGTTTGGTGCACACCAGCAAGACAAGCATCAACGGATAACAGCAGATCCAATTCCTGGTGCAAAAGTTGATTGGAATAGGTTGAGTATTGTGATACTAATATTAATTGGAGCTGTTCTATCAAATATATACTACGATATGCCAGCCCTAGGCGTTTGGATAGCAATTCTTATAGGCTCTATTTTTACAAAAATTCCTTGGCACGAAGTTGGGGCATCAATTAAAGGAGCAATCTTTCTTATCTGCCTGGTTACATCTGCATCGTTTATGCCTGTTGAGACTCTGCCTGATGCTTCATGGATGACAGCTTTTGTTCTTGGTTTTGTATCTGCTGTGTTCGATAATATTCCTCTTACAAAGCTTTGTCTTGATCAAGGTCATTTCGATTGGGGTATGCTTGCTTATTCTGTTGGTTTTGGTGGTTCCATGATATGGTTTGGTTCTTCTGCTGGTGTGGCTATTACTAATAAATTTCCAGAGGCGCGCAATGTGATGTTATGGATAAGGAAAGGTTGGCATGTGATGCTAGCATATATAGTTGGGTTTTTTGTACTCTTTTTAATTATGGGGTGGGAGCCTGCAAGTAATAAACAACATCAGGAACCAGCTAAAGATTGCAAGGCTATAGATTGCCCTGTAAAGTCTAAAGAAGAAACAAAACTCAACCCAAATAACGATTAGGAAGGTTAGTTATTATATGTTCTTTATTCTCTGTTTGTAATAATAAAGGTTGATTCAGGAGGGTCGGCTTAAATGACGACTTTCCTGAATTTCAAGAAAAAAGAGTTTCTGTAATAATGCATTTTCAAACTAAAAAATAGTCATGGAAAAATCGGATATCAAAATAGCAGTCTTAGGTGCAGGGCACGGAGGACTGGCCATGGCTGGTCATTTGGCTATAATGGGATATAAGGTCAATTTGTTTAACCGTAACGAGGAGCGAATTTGGGGAATAAAATCCACAGGAGGAATAGAAGTTAAGGGTGAGGTAGAAGGCTTTGGGAAATTGAATTTATGCACCAAATCAATGCAAGAAGCAATTGAAGGTGCAGAATTGATAATGGTTGTTGTACCAGCATATGCTCATAGGTGGATGGCAGAAGAGGCATCTAAATACCTAAAAGATGGACAAATAATTATCCTTCACCCAGGAAGAACATTTGGAGCTTTAGAGTTTAAACAGGTTCTGATTGAAAGAAAAGTAGAAGCTGATGTTATTATTTCCGAAGCTCAAACATTCATTTATGCCTCACGAGTAATTGGACCTGGTCAGGTTAGAATATTTAAAATTAAAAATTCTATCCCTTTGGCTTCTATTCGAGCGCATTTAATTCCTAAGGTACTTTGTAAACTGAAACCCATTTACCCACAGTTTGTTGCTGGTGATAATACCCTAAAAACAAGCTTCGACAATATCGGTAGCATATTTCATCCCGCAATTAGCGTGCTAAATACTGGTTGGATTGAAGATGATGCAGAATTCGATTTTTATCACCAAGGAGTTACTACGTCTGTTGCAAAGATTTTGGATAAAGTAGATGCAGAACGCGTTGAGGTTGCTGAAGCTCTTGGCATTAGAGCCATGTCAGCAAAGCAATGGCTTTATGTAGCATACAACGCTTCTGGTGAGAATCTTTATGAGGCTATTCATCGAAATAATGGTTATCAGGGAATTAAGGCTCCTCGAACTATGAAAATGAGATATCTTGAGGAGGATGTCCCCTACAGTCTTGTTCCCATTGCTTCAACGGGTAAAATGTTAGGTATTCAAACTCCAACTATTGATAATTTAATATCGATGGCCTCAATTATAAATAACAAGGATTACCTGGCCGAAGGCAGAACTGTAGAAAAAATTGGGATAGACAAAATGAGTTTACGTGAAATTCGCCTACATGCCATTGGTGAGAATATTAAATAGACTTAGAAACAAAAATCAACGCTAATGAAAACTATTATTGGCGCAGCAATTGGGAGTTGTGTACACATTTCAGGATTATTCAATTTTCTTAAAATAGCTGAGACCGAAGGCTATCAAACTAAATTGATCGGGGCAGCAATACCCATCAAGCAGCTTGTTGAAACTATTAAATCGGAGAAACCTTCGATAGTAGCTATCAGCTATAGGTTAACACCAGAGGTCGCTGACACCTTATTTATGGAGTTAAGCAATGAATTAAAAAAAAGTAAAACGCTAGAGTTCAAAATAATATTTGGAGGTACTCCACCAGTTGCTAACATAGCAAAGAAATACAATTTTTTTGATAAAGTTTTTTCGGGTCAAGAGCCTTTAGACCAAATAAAATCGTATTTAAACGGTACTTCAAACTTTTGCTCCGAGTTAACTAATAAGCACGATTTAATTAGTCGAATTGAGCAAAAATATCCTTACCCTTTATTACGTCATCACTTTGGAAGGCCTACATTGAAGGATACACTTGAAGGGATTATTAAAATCTCTGAATCGAGTGTACTCGACGTGATTTCTATTGGACCAGACCAAAATGCTCAGGAGTATTTCTTCAAGCCCGAACTGATGGATCATTCACAGGATGGTGCAGGGGGAGTTCCGCTAAGAAAGTTTGAAGATTTACAGGCTATTTACACAAATTCGAGGTGTGGAAATTACCCTTTAATTCGTTGCTATGCCGGTACTCAAGATTTAATCCATTGGGCACAAATGAGCGTTGAAACAATTCGTAATGCATGGGGAGCAATACCTCTTTGCTGGTATAGCGAGTTAGACAATCGTTCGGTTAGAACTCTAGAGGAGGCTATTGCAGAAAACCAACAGGTTATTAAATGGTATGCTGAGCAAGGAATTCCAGTAGAAGTTAACGAATCGCACCAATGGAGTTTACGCGATGCGCATGATTCATTAGCAGTTACAATGGCTTTCCTTGCTGCTTACAATGCCAAAAAGTTTGGGGTGAAAGACTATATCTCCCAGTTTATGATGAATACACCCCCAAGCACCTCTCCTGAAATGGATTTAGCCAAAATGTTGGCGAAAAAAGAGCTGATACAAGAGTTAGAGGATGAAAACTTTAAAATGTATCGAGAGGTAAGAGCAGGATTAGCTCATTTCTCACCAAACCCATTAGTTGCCAAGGGGCAGCTAGCATCCTCGGCAGTAATTGGACTAGCACTTAAACCTCACATTTATCATGTTGTAGGTTTTAGCGAAGGTGATCATGCAACATTGCCTGATGAGCTTATTGAGAGTTGCGATATAGTACACGGGGTTTTACGAAACTGTTTGCATGGTATGCCTGACTTTACTTCTAGCAAAGCCATTCTTAAAAGAAAGGTGGTTTTGCTATATGAAGCAAAAATCCTTTTAAAAGCTTTACTGGAATTAGGCAAAGTTATGGCATCATCCGATCCATGGTCAGATCCAAAGGTAATTTCAAGTGCAATAAAAATGGGACTATTAGATACTCCCCATTTTATAGGCAATCCTAATCTTTGCGGAAAAATTAAAACTAGAGTCATTAACGGGGCTTGGTACGCAGTCGACGAAAAAACAGGGAAGCCAATTGATGAGAATAATAGAACAGATAAAATCCTTTCACATTATAAGAGTATTAGGAGTAATATAAATTAAATGGTCATGGCTGGAATTGTTGGAATCGCAGCACCAAACAAGCATAATCTTGTAAACAGGATGCTTGATAAAATTGCTTATCGTGGCAAGTATGGACGAGAAGTTTTTGCTAACGATTATTTTACATGTGGGATAATCTGGAATGCATATGAGGACAAAAATGTTCTTGAGAACATTTTCAGGTTTAAGCTTGTTGACAGTGGAAACAGTTATAGGGAAGCTGCTGCAAATATTTTTGATGGAAATATACTGTTGAATAGAGATTTACTTGGGATCGCACCGCTGTATTATGGCCGAAATGATGTTGGACAACTGTGCTTTGCTTCGGAGGTTAAAGCTTTGTTAAATCAGACTAAGCAAATTACCGAATTGCTTCCTGGCCATACATTTGA
This sequence comes from Bacteroidales bacterium, assembly GCA_051715525.1. Lineage (GTDB taxonomy): Bacteria > Bacteroidota > Bacteroidia > Bacteroidales > Tenuifilaceae > UBA8529. Next base: position 1,854 of record JBPXJX010000571.1, on the reverse strand, counting down.
TGGGAATGATCAAAAAAAAATATATGAATTAGAACCTCAAGCACCAATCGATCTTAATCCAGAATTTATAGCAAAAGAATTATATAAAAGACTCGATAAGTCCATCGCTGATTGTATTAAGATTGATGCTGTAGGTGCATGGCTATCGGGTGGGCTCGATTCAAGTACAATATCAGCCATTGCAAAAAAATATATTCCCCAAATGCACACCTTTGTTGCTGGCGTGAAAGGTGCTCCTGACTTGGACTATGCTGCTGAGGTTGCATATCATATAAAATCTGAGCATCACGAGATTATAGTGACTCTACAGAATATGGTTGATGCCTTGCCTGAGGTAATCTACCATCTTGAAAATTTTGATGCGCTTCTTGTTCGCTCATCAATTATAAATTACATAACTAGTAAAATTGCATCAAATTATATCTACGAAGTATTTTCAGGTGAAGTTGGAGATGAACTTTTTGCAGGTTACTCTTATTTGAAAACAATCCCTATCAATAATCTCGATAACGAACTTATTGATATTACAAAAAGATTACACAATACTGCCCTTCAACGAGTAGATAGATGTTCTGCAGCATTTGGAATTATTCCACATGTGCCTTTTGCCGATCCAAACGTTTTTAAATATGCCCTAAGTATACCTATCGAACTAAAACTTAATGAAGGGATAGAAAAATGGATTTTAAGAAAAGCAATTGAAAAGGAACTCCCTGAAAGAGTTTTGAATAGACCAAAAGCTAAGTTTTGGGAAGGTGGCGGTGTGGGTGAGCTACTTTTACAGTATGCCTCGAAATCAGTTACTGATAATGACTTTAAAGCAGAATGTCGCCTACCAAATGGTTGGATTTTAAAATCGAAAGAGGAGCTGATGTATTATAGAATTTTTAAAGAGCATTTTAATGGAATTGAAAATCTTGATTGGATGGGAAGAACGAAGTAATTTTAAAAAGAAACCTTACGATTGGTAAAACATAAAACTTAAGATCATGAGACAAACAGTAACATTAATTGCAAAATCATTTATCGCAATTTTGATAATGATTAATAGCATTCACGCACAGGATTTAGAATCTGCAAGATTTCTTGGGCGGAGTGAGCAATATGATAAGGCTCAAATGATTTATGAGCAGCTAATTAAAATGGAACCTAATAATAGTAAGAACTATTTCTTTTATGGTGAAAATTATCTGCTTGATTACTTTGCTGATACAATATCGAATTCGTTAACTGTAACTCTGAAAGCTGCAGGGAAACTATACAATAAGGGTGTTGTCATTAACCCCAATGAGCCATTAAACTATGTTGGCTTAGCCAAAATTGCTTTTTTTCAGGAGGATAAAAATACAGCTGATGAAATGAGAAAAAAAGCAAAAAGTTTTTTGCTTCCATACAAAAAGTTAAGCAAGATTAAACCACCTGCACCTGAGTATGCATTTGTTTTAGCAAAAATTGCTGAATCATACATAAAAGATGGCGATATAGATACTTCTTTGGCATTGCCCTTAATAAGAGAAGCAATAAAAATTGATTCAAAGAATAGAGACATTTTTCTAATTACAGGTGATATTTACATGCTTTTAAGAGATGGTTCGAATGCTGTTAAGTACTATAATAGAGCGCAATACTGTGATCAAAACTCCCCAACAGCAAAGATGAAAATTGGTTCCCTTTACATGAAAGCCAATAATCTAATGATTGCAATTCCTTATTTTGAAGATGCAATAAAACTGGATGCCAACTATGCCCCAGCATATAGAGAGCTTGGTCAGCTATATTCTTTGGCAGGAAGATACGAGCAATCGAAGGAGTATTTCAAAAAATACCTGCAGCTGACACAAGGAAATATACCCG
>JBPXJX010000570.1:0-3224 GCA_051715525.1 Bacteroidales bacterium | reverse complement strand
AGGTAATATTGGAATTAATAAAATTGGGGTTAGGCTAGGCATATCAGCAAATGTTGAGAATAATATAATAGGTAAAGCCTACAGATATGGAGGTTATATTGGTTATAAAAGCATTTGGTTAAGAATTCAAACATCTAAGATATCAGGAACTGTTGAATGGAGTGGACCAAATCCAAACCCTCTAGTTTTCTCAAATAGTAATACTTTCTCTAGTAATTACTTTACTATTGAGATATTAAAAATGTCGAGAATGTATAAAAAGATGGCTGGTGGTGCTAATATGAATAGAGGGCTTGGAACCTATTGGGGTATTGGGTATACTTCACTCTCATTTCCGGTTAAGGTTAGCACACTTATTACACCAGGCGGTCGTGAAAATCAAAAATTTGGAATCCCTGTTTATGACTCTCTTTTTAAAGCAAAATATTACACTTTTAGCATTGGGTTCGATCTTCTTAGGCAACTATGTGTTTCAGGAGGAAAGTATGGACTTACCCCTGGGAAACCAGCAAGTAAGTTTGGAATGTATGCTGCCACACAGGATAAAGTTGGACTAGGATCTAGCACTCATTCCGATTTTGCGGTTAGAATGGCTGAGGCACAAAACCCAATTCCAGGAATTAAATTCGTTGATCCAAAAGGCTTTTCAACCCTGATTCACTACTATCTATCGGTAGGCTTTAGATACACTGTAAACTTTAAGCCAATTTTTATGATTTTTGCTGCAGGCTATGATATCGAAGGAGCTGCCATAGTCAATTTTGGAGGTGCAGCCGATACAGATACAGATCTCGGATGGGAATCCAGCTTATTTTATATGACTCATGGAGTATCTTTTAAAATGTATTTTTCTTGGATTGGAAAGTAGTTATGGGTTTCGACTTCTGACTTCTAACCTCAAACCACTAGCTATTGCCCAAAAGCATATCCAATCGAATTTATAGATGTAAAAGGCTACATAATTTCATTCTCGCTTTATTTCAATGGAGATTTTTCCTATCTTTCTCATCTATTTCAAAACGAATAGGATATGAAAAAACTAATTTTCGCAATTGCGTTTACATCACTTGTTTTTATTGGAGTTAACGCTCAAGAAGCTTCAAAAAATATTCAACGTGCCGATAGGGCATATGAGGATAATAATTTCAAAAAAGCCCTCGATTCATATATAAAAGCGACAACAGAGGAGGCAACTACAGCCTATGTAGCAAGGCAAATTGGCAATTGTTATCGCCTGCTTGGCGATATGGCTCAAGCCGAAATTTGGTACGAAACGGCTACTAAGCAAGTCGACCAATCTGGGGTAGATTACCAGATGTTAAGCTACGCTCAAAAAGCCAATGGAAAGGATGAATTATCGTACAACTCTTTGATTAAGTCGTTTTCGTTTCAAAAAATACCCGAACTCAATGCCAATAAGAACGAAGCCAACTCCTTTGCTGCCAAGTATCGAAGTGGCTTTTTGCAATTTAGAATAGTTCCCGTTAGCATAAATAGCCCCGAGGCCGATTTTTCGCCTACAATCTATCGCGATGCTATTGTATTTGCAACTTCTCGTTTTGAGCGAGATTTAGCAAAAATTAAAAACATCAACCCTCAACAACATCTAAACCTTTACTCAGCTAAAATGAGTGCAGCAGGAGAATTGGGTATTCCATTTTTTTTCTCAAAAGAACTGCTAAGCCAGCTATACACAGGACCTGTTTCGTTTTCCCCTACTTTTGATACAGCATACTACGTTCAAAAGAAATATTTAAAAGCCCGCTATGGAGATGAAAAACAAATAGCTGATAATAACCTTAAGATTCTTAGAGCAATTTTTAGTCAAGGAGTATGGATCGAACAAGGGCCATTGAGCATCTGCTCCGACACCTATTCTATTGGCGACCCCACAGTAAATCCCGATGGGAAAAGGCTCTACTTTACCTCCGATATGCCTGGAGGAGTTGGCGGTACCGATTTGTACTATCGAGAGATTAGGCCTAATGGCACATTTGGAGAAGCGGTGAACTTAGGTACAAGAGTTAATACAGCAGGAAACGAGATGAACCCATTTGTTGCAAAGGATGGTACACTATTCTTCTCGTCAGATAAACAGCCCGGATTTGGAAACCTCGATCTTTTTATGGCCTACCCAACATCGCATGGTTACGATTATGTAACCAACTTGGGCTATCCTATCAACGGGGCATTCGACGATTTTGGATTAACCATGAGTTCAACGGGCAATTTTGCCTTTTTCTCATCTAATAGACCCGAAGGGGCTGGAGATGATGATATCTACAAAATCGAAATCGATAAAAAAACAGTTACTCATAGCGTTGATGGACAGGTTCTCGATGAAAAAGGTGCTCCTATAGCCAATGCTACCATTAAGGTTATCGAGGGTAAAACACTTCAAAACACTTTATCTACTGATGCATCAGGTAAGTTTACCTTTAAAATGGACGATAGCAGAGAGTTCAATCTTACAGTAGAAGCATCCGAATATTTCCCAACCTCATCAAACGTTTCATCATTTGGTTTAGGAATTAAGCCAATCCAAATTCCTGCTAAAGTTACTCTAAAGCGTGATTTAGGTTACACACTTACAGGTATTACCCTTTCGGCAACCGATGGTTCGCCGATTCCATCTGCACAAGTTGTGGCTTATCCACCCGATACGACCAAAGCAGTTGTAGGTGTTTCTGATCCACTTGGGAGGTTCAGCTATAAACTAGCAAATGAAACAGATTATAGAGTTCGTATATCAAAAGAAGGTTTTGTCACCAAATGGTTTACGCTTACTACAAAAAATCGTGAGCGTGGCGAAATCAACTTAAGCCTACTTTTCGATACAAGACTTGTTCTAGCGGTAAAACCGGGAATCACAGGAACTGTGACCGATGCAAAAACCTTACAACCAATAACAAATGCAATAGTTACCATTGCACAACCTAACTCGCCAAATCCGATAAAATTGGCAACGAATAACCTTGGAGTCTTTCTTCAAGAGAATTTACCCGAAGGCGGTTACAATGTTTTAATTGAGAAGGAAGGATACAAGTCCTTGAATATCCCTGTAATGATGGGCAAAACGCTAGTTAATCTAAACTCAAACTTTAGTTTAGCGCTCGAACAACTTGCCAATTCCTATATCGCCGTTGGTCTGGTTTCCAATAAGGATGATAACTCACCAATTCCAGATGTTACAATCTCCTTATTAAATAAAACAACAAACGAAA
>JBPXJX010000569.1:0-3585 GCA_051715525.1 Bacteroidales bacterium | reverse complement strand
TTCAAGTTTTTCTGAAGTGGATCTGGGTATCGATTGATCTTTTTAGGAAGCTCATCCAAACAATTTGGATTTTCATTTGCATCCAAAAAAATAACATCACCACCCTCAAACTCATTTCGAGCCGATGAGTAAGATTTGAGTTCTTGAATATTTTTCCGAAGCAGACTATTTATATTTAACATAATTAATTCAGATTTAAGCTGTTTTTACAACGTCACATTATTGAATATTGGATAACCGCAGCTCAGCTGCACTGGCATGTGCTTCTAATCCTTCAGCTCGTGCTAGTGTAACTATTGATTTTGCAATGGTTTCAAGTCCTTGTTTAGACAGTTTTTGGAATGTAATAGTCTTCATAAAAGATTGTGTTGTAACACCGCTCCAGTTTTTTGCTGAACCTTCAGTTGGGAGTGTGTGATTTGTTCCGCTAGAATAATCGCCAGCAGATTCAGGAGAGTATTCACCAATAAAAACAGATCCTGCATTCTTAACTCTATCTATGTAACTTTCAGCATCCTTAATCGAAAGGATTAAATGCTCGGGAGCATAGTAGTTGCTAATAGTTAACGATTCTTCGATACTATCAGCAAGGATAAACATGCTATTTTTAAGACACTTACGAGCAATCTCTTTTCTTGGTAATCTGTTTATTTGAATTTCGATCTCAATAAGTATTTGATCTATAATGGCTTCTGAAGTTGAAATGAGTACAACTTGGCTATCAACACCATGCTCAGCTTGCGAGAGTAAATCGGCTGCAACATAAACTGGGTTGGAAGTTTCATCGGCAATAACAAGAACCTCCGAAGGTCCAGCAGGCATATCAATAGGCATTCCGTTTGCTGATACCTGTACCTTGGCTTCGGTTACATATCTATTTCCTGGTCCAAAAATCTTATCAACCTTTGGAATTGATTCTGTACCATAGGCCATAGCAGCAATTGCCTGAGCACCGCCAACCCTGAATAATCGAACGCCTAATTGATTACAAACGTAAAGGATTTCGGGAGTTGGTTCAGGAGGAGTGCATGCAATTATATCCTTACAACCAGCAACGTTAGCCGGAATTGCAAGCATTAATAGCGTTGAGATAAGCGGCGCGGTTCCACCCGGAATATAAATTCCAACTCTATCCAATGGCAGATACTTAAGCATGCATCGGATTTCAGGCAATGTCTCAATATCAACATCAATAGGCAGTTGAGCCTTGTGAAATTTTTCAATGTTAGAAATGGCAACAGCTATTGATTCTTTCAAATCGTTGCTAACCAGTAATGAAGCGGCTTGTATATCTTCTTTTGATACTTCAATTGCATCAATCTCTTTTTTATCGATTTGCCTAGTAATATCGATTAATGCCCTATCGCCATTGAGTTTGACACTTGATAAAATATTACTTACAATATCCGAAACGCTACTATCATCCTCGAAAGGACGTTTTAGGATTGATTCGTAATCCGTAGGTTTTATGTTCTTAATAATTTTCATAATTTTAATTTTAGTCTTAATGCTGATGCCTTTCAAATGACCATCTTCTCAATTGGAACAACAAGTATTCCCTCCGCACCAGCACATTTTAGGTTATCAATAACCTCCCAGAAATCGTTCTCGCTTATCACTGAATGTAAGGAATACCAACCCTTTTCGACTAGAGGAACAATCGTTGGGCTCTTCATACCCGGAATAAGTTTTACAATCTCATCGAGTTTGCTTTCTGGGGCATTGAGCAAGATGTACTTGTTGCTCTTGGCCTTTTGAACCGCTTTTATTCTAAATATTAGTTTGTTAAGCAATGCCCTTTTGGATTCACTAAGATTTGGGTATGCAACAAGTACCGCTTCGCTTTTCATTAGCACATCAACCTCTTTAAGGCCATTACTTAGTAAAGTACCGCCACTGCTGACAATTTCGAAAATTACATCGGCAAGTCCAATGCCTGGGGCAATCTCAACAGATCCACTAATGCTGTGAACATCGGCATTAATATTCTTTTCTTTTAGAAATTTATCAAGAATAACAGGGTAGGAGGTTGCAATGCGCTTTCCCTCAAGGAATGTAAGACCTGTATAGTTCACATCACGAGGAACAGCAATGGATAAGCGGCATTTCGAAAAGCCAAGGTTCATGATTACATCAATCTTTTTGTCCTTTTCAAGTACCTCGTTCATGCCAAGCATTCCAATATCGGCAACACCATCGGCAACATACTGGGGAATATCATCGTCGCGAAGCAACAAAATTTCCAAAGGAAAGCCTTCGGCTAAGGCTTTAAGGTGATTACCTCCGTTGCTTACTTTTATGCCACATGATTTGAGCAGTTCGATAGAACCTTCGCTTAGTCGACCGCTTTTCTGAATTGCAAGTGTTAGTTTTTCTGTTTCCATTTTAAGTTGGGATTAAATAAAAAAGCGAAAGGGATCAGCCATTGGCAGATCCCTTTCGCGGGTAATTGATATAGTATCTTGAGTTTACTTCAGGCTACACCAATGCAGATCCACCATTCGCAGTATATGAGAATGATGAAGATGATGCAATGTGTTGTTCGAAGTATACATTATGTCGTTTTATTCGGAGGCAAATGTAGAACATTTTTTATTTAACAAACAAATTTTTATTGATTTTTATTGATTTTTTAGATCGATAAACCAAAAACCATTCTCATTAACCTCCTTACTGTTAAGATGATAAGATCTAAATACTTTTTCCCCTAAAGTATAATTAATTGGTGTTTTAAAAATTGGTCCATCAACAACGAATGAATGGAACTCACCATTCTCACCACAAGGATCAACATCTTTAGGCAAATCGGCAATAAATTGTCTATCAAAGGTTCTACCTACAAATGACTCATCAAGATGCTTGCTGCTAACGCAGGTAATTATAGTCTTGAAACCAAGGTCGATAAATTCATTGGCAATATCAATGGTGTTGCTTTTCCAGAGTGGGAAAATGGCTTTCATCCCAATTTTATCAAGTTGATTCTCTCGATATTGCCTTAAATCTTCAAGAAAGATATCCCCAAATGCAGAATAGTGAATTCCTTCAACAATAAAATTCATGAGCGTTTCACGCATCATGCTATTATAATCGTTGCAAGTTGCCTTTTCAGGTAAAAAGCACTCAACTAATGGCAAGCCAATGCTTTCAACTTGCTGCTGCAAAAGTTCTTGCCTAACTCCATGCATTGAAATCCTTTTGTACTCTGCATTTAATGTAGTTAGCAAGTACTTTACATTAAACTCTTTTCCTTGCTTCAATTTATAAAGAGCAAGAGCGGAGTCTTTACCTCCGCTCCAGTTGAAAATACATTCCATATTAACCTTTAACCGGTTTAAGAATTAAGAAACGGGATTGCGCAAACTCAAAAACGGTGAAGAGGATTGCCGAATAGAAAAGATCTCCGAAAACTGTTCCTAAAAGGTATGGCAGTCCTGTAACATAGCATGCAAGCAATCCCGTTCCTGTATTGGGATATAGATTTATTGGATCAACAACCCAGACTCCAAAATTCGATATCAAAAAGAATATTATTGAAGCCGAAAGGCTAGCAAAAACAATATTCTTAGGATTAATTTTCTTTAGAAA
>JBPXJX010000568.1:0-1405 GCA_051715525.1 Bacteroidales bacterium | reverse complement strand
TTGGAATCCATCTAAAAACTATATCACAATTAACGATGAAGTTTACCTTCTACTTGGCTGGAAAAGATCGCAAAGCCCTTTTACAATCAAGAATTTTTTAGAAGTTATTTCTTCGGAAAAAAGGGAAATAGTTGAAAATTTAATAAACGATTGCATAAAAGAGCAGAAATCGATGGAAAGCATCGAAATACCTCTTGCTTTAGCAAATGGTGAGTTAAAGTATATCCTGTTAAATTTGGGCTATAATTTTGGTAGTTCAGTAAATGTTTCTGAAGTTGTTGCCACTATGGCTGATATTACAGACATAAAGAAAGCCGAAATTGCTCTTAAAGAAGCTAATTCTCTTAAAGACCAAATTTTCTCAATTATTGCTCATGATCTCAGAGGTCCAATTGGAAGCATAAACCAAATGATTGCTTTTATTGCAAATGAGCAAGATTCAATTGACTCTGAGACAAGAAGAGAGATTTTAAGTTCACTTAAGGATACTACCCAAGAAACCTTTAACCTTCTCGAAAATCTACTCGATTGGGCACGAAGCCAACGAAAAGTTGTTTATAAGCCTGAGAAGATCAGCATTAAGAACTCGGCAGATAACGCCATTTCATTACTATCGGGACTTTCTTCTCCTAAGAACATTGTAATTGAAAACAGGATTAAAAATGATATTTTTGCATTTGCTGACCCCTATATGCTTAATACAATTTTCCGCAATTTACTTTCAAATGCAATAAAATTCACCCCAAAAAATGGACAAATAAGTATTGAAGAGATAAATAGCGACGATAAAGTTTCGATAAAGTTTAGTGATAACGGCATTGGTATACCTAAAAAAGTTATAGATAAGCTATTCGACGATAACAATAACTACTCTACTCCTGGCACAAATAATGAAAAGGGTACAGGTTTGGGGTTGAAACTAGTAAATCGACTAATTGGTCAGAATCATGGAACAATTGAAGTAAACTCAGAACAAAACAAGGGTACAACGTTTACAATCACATTACCAGCATATAGAAATATTCAAACCTAAGTTTAGGCCTCAAAAATAACTCCTAAAAACAAATATTCCGGGACTCAAAATTGTTTTCTTAATAACTTCGTTTTTTTTATATTTTTGCAAGCAAATTTTCTGCCATGGATCTTTTAACGCTTTTCCTCCTTTCTGTTGGTCTTTGCTTTGATACTTTCGCAGTTTCAGTTTCAAGCGGTTTGCTTCGAAAAGAGATAGTTTTCTGGCAAGCTGTACGCATAGCCATTTTCCTAGCAATATTCCAAGCAACAATGCCCGTTCTTGGATGGTTAGGAGGTATAACCATTAAAGATTGGATGGAATCATTCGATCACTGGGTAGCCTTTGGAATACTTTCTATTCTTGGAATTAAAATGTTAATTGAGAGTTTTA
>JBPXJX010000567.1:0-4309 GCA_051715525.1 Bacteroidales bacterium | reverse complement strand
AAATATTGGCATAACGGGTGGAAGATCCTTTGTTAACACATCATCAGATAGAAACGATGACTTTAAAAGAGACTCAGCTCCTAATACATCGGTACCTTACCAATTAGGGTTTATTCAACCAATAACTGGTTATAATGAGTTAAGGTGGAATAAAAAAATTGAACCTATAAAATATGCAGACGCAAAACGAAACTATCATCAAACTGTTGAAAACATATCAATAGAAGCGTCTCGATTATTCTTTGATCTTATACTTGCTCAGCAAAACCTCAAGACCGCTAAACTCAACTATGCAAACTCTGATACTCTTTATAAAATAGCTAGGGGGCGTTATAATATTGGAACGATTGCCGAAAATGAGCTACTTCAGATGCAACTTAGCTTTTTAAATGCAGGAAGCGAGGTTAGCGATGCCGAGGTCGATCTTCAACTTAAAAAGGCTAGAATTAAGTCATATCTCGGCTTGAATGATGTATATGATTTAGAATTAATTCTACCATTGCAAACACCTCAAACAAACGTTATTTACGATGAGGTTCTTAACCTTGCTAAAACAAACACTCCTAAGGCATTAGAGTTTACACGACAATTAATTGAGGCTGATAGAGATGTTGCAAAGGCTCGTTCTGAAAGAGGGTTTAATGCTGACTTAAGCGTTAACTATGGTATTAATAGAGATGCCCAACTTTTAAATGAAACTTACAGCAACTACAACGACCTTCAAACGATTAGCGTAAAACTATCGATTCCTATTCTCGACTGGGGTTTAGGAAAGGGTAAGGTTAAAATGTCCAAATCGAACAGAGAGGTAGTTAGAGCAACTGTTGATCAGGCTCTTGTTGACTATGAACAAGACATTTTCCTTAAGGTAATGCAATTTAACAGGCAAGATGATCAGGTTGCACTATCAGCAAAATCGGATACAATAGCCCAGCTACGTTACAACGTAACCAAAGAGCGTTTCCTTATAGGTAAAATTGATGTTTTAGACCTAAACATTGCACAAACTGAACGTGATGCTGCAAAGCAGAAATATATCAATACGCTCAGCAATTTCTGGCAGTTTTACTACAATATGCGTAAACTTACCCTTTATGATTTTGATAAAAAAAGACCTTTAGAGATGGATTTTGAGTTGCTACTAAAATAAGTGCCTAGAGTGCCTAAATTACTTAAAGTGTCTGGAGTTGTTATCTAAAACTTTAGGCACTTTTTTATAAATCAATTATCTTATTCTTCAACGCGTACTTCACCAAATCGACGGTTGTGGTGAGTTCAAGCTTTTGCATGATGTGGTTCTTGTGCGATTCAACTGTACGAACGCTTATGAAAAGTTTATCGGCAATGAGCTGATTAGAATAGCCTTCGGCCACAAAACGGAGAATTTCCATTTCTCGGTTTGTTAACTTTTCATCATGTAATGAATCAAATCGCTCAGGGTCTTTAACCTGTTTCAAATAACTTTTAAGAATAATGTTAGATACATCTTTACTAAAATACTCGTTCCCTTTATAAACTTCACGAATGGCTTCTAAAAGTTCATCACGGGTGATATTCTTTGGCAAATAGCCCTTTGCTCCCGCTTTTATGGCATTAAAAATGAACTCCTGATTGGTGTACATCGAAAGCATAATAATCTTAATTTTTGGATGCTGGCTAGTTACAATCTTAGTTAACTCTATTCCAGATATTTCTGGTAAAGAGATATCAACAATCATAACGTCGGGCATTAAAACCCCAGGCTTATCAACCTTTAACCTTTCAATAATACACATGGCATCACATGCTTCAATAATTACCTCAATATCATTAATTCCTGTAAGAAGCGAACGTATACCATCCCTAACTATTTGATGGTCATCGATTAATGCAACCTTAATTTTTGTCATATCCAGCGTACAAAGTGAAAATCAAATTATTCATACTGCTTTGAGTAGAGTGGAAATTCTGTTTGAATCTTAACACCACTCCCCTTCGATGAGTTGATCTCAAACTTACCCCCAAGAAGAATTGCTCTTTCTTTCATATTATAAAGACCATTTCCAGATTCCTGTCCCCTCGATAAATTAAAGCCAACACCATTATCCTCAACATGGAGGTACAACTTCGAAATATCAGAGAAGATCGATATTACAGCCCTTGAAGCACCCGAATGTTTTACAATATTATTGAGCGCTTCCTGCGCAATTCTGTAAGTATAAGTTTTAATTAGCTGATTTAACGATTCGGGGAGCACCCCAATAACCAATGAAACGTTTATCCCCGAATTCGATTCTACTTCTACACACAGGTTACGCAAAACTACGGCAAGGCTGAACTCCGTTAATGCTGCAGGCATGAGGTTATTCGACATCCTACGTGTCTCCTCAATGGTATGGTTAAACATTTGCTTTACCGACTCAACCGTCTTGCGTTGGTTTCCTACCTCATCTAAAGGGATACTTTCGAGTTTCAGCTTTATGGCAACAAGGGTTTGCCCTAAACCATCGTGAAGCTCGCGTGAAAGGCGCTGACGTTCTTGCTCTTGCCCATCAATTACCGATCGTATTTGCCTTAAACGTTCGGTTTGAAGTTCCTCCTCAATAGCCTTGCGCTTTGTAATATCACGTATAACCAATGCCTCAACCTCCTGTCCATGATAAATCAAACTATTCTTTTGTACTTCAACATAAATTTTTTTATCCCACTTGGTGCGTAATTTTGCTTCAAAGGAGTAAATTGGATTTTGCTTTGCTTCAATAAATACCTCTTCGGCAATGATTAAATAATCGTGGGGCGATTTTGTCAACAATTCCTCCTCTGTAAACCCTGTTAATCCGCTTAACCCATGGTTAACTAAAACTGGGGTCCCCGATTTATGGAGTACTATTCCATCAATTGTAGCCTTGTAAAAATGGGTTAACCGCTGCTCTCGCTCTTTTAAACTACTTGTGGTTTGCTTTATCTGAAGAATCATCTTATTGAAAACCTGGGTTAGTATACCTGTTTCGTCAGGATTTGCAATTGGAAGCGTTTGCTCAAACTGGCCATCTCCGACCCTTTTTGCGCTTTCGGTCAAACGAACAAGGGGTGCAGTTATTCTTTTACTAAGTACAAAAACTCCAATGGTTAAGAAAATAAATACAACAAAACTAATTAACGAAATTCTAACTCCAAGCAAATGAATTGGCTCAATCGCCTCTTTATAATCCAATTCTGCAACAATTACCCAGTTTAATCCTGCAACATTAGCTGGTCCGTAAGCACTTAAAACCAATTGATTACGATAATCATTTGTTTTTTTAACACCAGAAGTACCCTCATACGCTTCCGTTATAATATCTGATTTACAGCTAATTGAGAGTATCGATTTTTCGATAAATCGAGATGTGCTTCGTAGAAGGTTATCGTTGCCAACGAGATAAACCTCCCCAGTTTTTCCAAGACCTTTCTCGGTTATCTTCTCGGCCATTATTCTGTTGATGGCATCATCAGGAATCTCTAAAAATAAAACGCCAAGTATTAGACCATCAGTATCGAAAATTGGTGCACCAATAAGTTGAGTGTTAGAATTTGTAATTGAACTTTTAGCAAGATCGAAAATTTCTTCCTTTTTGTGACTGATAATATATTGATAATTAAACAACAAAACACTATCTAAAACCTTTCTAGAATTGTATGATTGAACCTCACCATTACTTCCAAACAAGAAAGTATGCATGGAATTCTCGTTAAGGCAAATTGAGAAACTGCTAAATACTTTTCCGTTTGCAATGTATCTTTCGATTTGCTTATTTAATGATGAGGAATAGGCGTTATTTTCTTGTTTTGCAATGCCAAGTTCATTAACAAAATGGGCTGTTTCATCGCTAGTAGATAAATATATTAAGTCACGTTTTCGCTCATTAAAAAAGGATTCTAATCTAGATTTTTTCTCCTCCTTAAGCGAAATAAGCTGCTGATAAGTTCTCTGAATTAGCGCTTCGCGTGCTGTAAAGAATGAGTATGCGCCAACCACAACCACTCCTGTAAAACAGAAGATAATGGAGTAATAAAACAACCTTACTCTAATTGACTGGTATCGCATAAACGGTGAAATTGATTAAAAAGTAATCCAATTCCCCACAATCCAAATACACTGTAATACAGCTCTTCAATATAGTGATTTCGTGTCAATCATTGATTATTTATATCTAAATTTAACAATTATGTGTTAATCTATAATTATCAAATCATATCATCTTCAAATTTTCAAATTTATAAGGCTTTAACCCAAGGATTATTATACTTTTGGAAATCTAATTAAAAAGTATGATTGTTAAAATTCCGA
>JBPXJX010000566.1:0-7531 GCA_051715525.1 Bacteroidales bacterium | reverse complement strand
CGATCTTTGGCTATGGTAAGGAGTTTAACAGGAATAAGAGCTAATATTTTATATGTAGGTATAATAGCTGCTCTAGTTTTTGTATGCTGCTCTTCGGAGAAAAAGAAAAGCGATAAGGTGCAGGTTGATATGGAATCGATTACGCAGGATAGTACCGCTATAAAGGGGTTAAAAGCTGCTAAGCAGGTGTTTTATTCTTTACCATCACCTCTTGAAACAGCAATGATTCTGAAAAGAGCAGGTGCTGTTTATAACGAAGATATTCTTAATTCAGCAGATAATACATCAAAATACAATACCAATAAAAGTATGGCACTTAACCTTGGTATTTATAGCACCGATTTAAGCTATGCCAGCTTATTCGATCAAACACAAGCCTCAATAAGGTATATGACTGCCTCGAAAAAGATGGCAGAAGGACTTGGAATTTTGAATGCTATTGATAATTCAATTATTCAGAAACTTGAAGCCAACGTTAATAATCGTGATGTAATCTTGGATATTATCTCCGAAACACTTTTGAATACAAACTCAAACCTTGAAGAAAATGACAGGGTTGCAGTTGGTTCAATTATTCTTGTTGGTGGTTGGATTGAGGGTTTGTATATTGCAATAACACTTTCAGAAAACTCTAAGGAGAATACTGAATTAGTTGGCAGAATTATTGATCAGAAACTTCTACTTAATACTGTTGTAAACCTTTTAAATCAGAATAAAGATAACCCTGATATTGTATCTGTTCTTACCGATATTAACGAAATAAAGGCTATTTATGAGCAGATTAATGTTAAGGTTTCCGGTGTTCAGGCGGTTCCTGATAAAAAAACAGGTGTAACTACATTAAGATCAACTAATGTAACATCTGCAAGTCCTGAAGTTTTAGATAAACTTAAAACTAAGGTTGTTGAGATTCGTAACAAGTATACATTGTAAAAATATTATATGATATGAAATCATTGGCTTACGTTGCAATTGTCAGTTTTTTCATGGCTTTTTCCTTTTTGGGGAATGCACAATGTAAGAATTTTGCTAAAAAGATATGCAAGCAGGAGCTTGCACCATACATTCACGATGGTAACTTTAATGCAGCAGTTCTTACTGAAGGAGAGGATGCAGAGCTATTTAAAACTTTCTATGCTGGACAGGAATATAGAATCTCAATTTGCTGCGAAGAAACCCTACCAAAAGTTGAATTCAAAATTCTTGATGTTGAAAAGAAGTTACTATATACAAATGCAAGTAATAACTATTCTACTTCATGGGATTTTAAGGTTGAGGCAACTCAACAGCTTATTATTGTTGTGAAAATTCCGAGCGATGAGAAAAATGCCGATATTCCAACAAGTGGTTGTGTCGCAATTATGTTTGGATTAAAAACTGAGAAATAGGTTTTTAAAATCGATACCCAACATTGTCGTATTATCCAATGCGACTTTTTTTGTTATAACACCGATTGGAAATATGTAATAACCCAATACCGACATCGCCTTGTTGAATAAACTTATTTATCCATCGGCATTTACCAATCTACCAAATTCAAAATATTGGACTATTTTGAATTTGAGATTGGTATAACATCAAGTTTTTCGACTACAAATTTGCCAGTAACTGAGTGTTTTGTTTTCCTAAAATCCTCGGGTATTCCCTCAAAAATTAGTTCACCACCCGTTTCACCACCATCAGGACCAAGATCGATAACCCAATCGGCACTCTTAATTACCTCCATATTGTGTTCTATTACTATTAGGCTATGTCCCTTAAGAAGCAAAGCGTTGAAAGCTTGAAGTAATTTTCGAATATCGTGGAAATGAAGCCCTGTTGTAGGCTCATCGAAAATGAATAATTGAGGTTGAATGGCTTGATCTTTCTGCAAAAATGAGGCTAATTTTACCCTTTGACTTTCACCACCACTTAGCGTACTCGACGATTGACCAAGTTTTATATAACCCAAACCTACATCCTGTAAGGGTTTTAATCTTTCGCCTACTTTCTTCTCAGATGATGTTTTACCTTTCTCGAAAAATTCGATGGCTTGGCTAACAGTCATTTCGAGAATATCGAAAACATTTGCACCTTGATATTTCACTTCCAATACATCCTCTTTAAATCTTTTACCATGGCAGGCCTCACAAACAAGGGTAACATCAGCCATAAACTGCATCTCAACAGTGATGGTTCCTTCACCCTGACACTCCTCGCAGCGACCTCCCTCAACATTGAATGAAAAGTGCGAGGGTTTATAACCGCTACGCTTTGCGTAGGGTTGCTCTGAAAGAAGTTTGCGAACCTCATCCCAAGCCTTAATGTATGTAACCGGGTTGCTTCGCGATGATTTTCCGATTGGATTTTGATCAATCATCTCAACACCTTTTATAAGATGTGTATCGCCTTTTATTTGATCGTGTTGACCCGGCCTTTCACCCGAACCAGTTATAATCTTTGAAAGTGCAGGGTAAAGAATTCCTTTTACTAGCGATGACTTACCCGAACCGCTTACACCAGTGACTACGGTCATAACATTCAAGGGGAATTTTACATCAATATTTTTTAGGTTATTCTCTCTTGCACCTAAAACCTCAACGTTATTTGACCATTTCCTTCGAGGTGATGGAATTGGAATATGCTCTGAATGGTTAATATAATCAGCAGTTAAACTTTTTGCTGCATTAATAAGATGTTTGAAATCGCCAGCAAAAACAATTTCACCACCATGGCTACCGGCTAAGGGTCCAATATCGATAATATAATCAGCTGATCTAATAATCTCCTCATCATGCTCAACAACAATCACCGTATTGCCTAGATCACGTAAATCTTTAAGTACACCAATTAATAGCTGAGTATCCCTTGAGTGTAATCCAATACTTGGTTCATCGAGTACATAAAGCGAACCAACAAGGCTGCTCCCAAGCGATGTAGAAAGATTTATTCGCTGTGATTCTCCCCCAGATAACGTGTTTGATAATCGATTAAGGGTTAAGTACCCTAATCCAACATTCCCTAAGTAACCCAATCGATTCTTTATCTCAATTAGAATTCTTTTAGCAATCTTACTATCGTGTTCGTTTAGTTTGAATTTGTCAAATATTGCAATAAGCTCCGAAACAGGTTTGTTGACAATATCGTGAATAGTGTAACCATTTACCTTGATATAAGTAGCTTCTTTCCTCAATCTACCTCCTTTACACTCAGGACATGTTGTTTTCCCCATATATCGCGACAACATGACCCTATACTGTATTTTATACTTTTTCTCCTCTAAATGGGTGAAAAATCTAAATAAACCGTCAAAATCTTTTGTTCCATTCCACAGAATTTGCCTTTGATGTTCATTAAGTTGGTAATATGGCTTGTGTATAGGGAAATCGTATTTCTGAGCGTGTTTAATAACCTGATCCTTGTACCAGCTCATTGTTTCACCTTTCCAACATACAACCGCATCTTCGTAAAGCGAAAGGCTTTTATTAGGGACAACTAACTCTTCATCTATACCAATAACCTTACCATACCCTTCGCACTTTGGACAAGCCCCAATTGGATTGTTAAAACTGAAAAGGTGTTCATTTGGTTCTTCAAATTCAATTCCATCCTTTTCGAATCGATTTGAAAAAAACTCTTCGATAACCTCACCCTCTTTATAAACTTTGAGATAGCAATTCCCTTGGCCTTCTGCAAATGCTGTTTGAACAGAATCACCAAGTCTACTGATGAAATCTTCTTCCTTAGAAAGAGAAAAGCGATCAATTACCAATCGGAGTTTAGCTTCCGATAGCTCAATTAAGTTGCGCATACCGGCTTCATCAATCCTTACTACCTGCTCTCCAATTTCAATTCGTGTAAAGCCTTCGCGTACTAGCTCTTCAAGTTTATCTTGTAAAGAGCAATTATTGCAAGTGATTGGTGATAAAAGAACCATTTTTGTTTCTGATGGGAAGGAGCAAATATGGTTTACTACGTCGGTTACCGAATGCCTTTTCACCTCTTTACCAGAGATGGGCGAGTAAGTTTTGCCAATTCTCGCAAAAAGGAGTTTTATATAATCGTAAATCTCCGTTGATGTCCCAACTGTTGAGCGTGGATTTCGAGAGTTTACCTTTTGTTCAATAGCTATGGCTGGTGGAATGCCTGAGATTAAATCAACCTCAGGTTTGGACACACGTCCAAGAAATTGACGGGCATATGATGAGAGGCTTTCGACATAGCGCCGTTGCCCTTCTGCATAAATCGTGTCAAATGCCAATGATGACTTTCCTGAGCCTGAAAGCCCAGTAATAACAATAAGTTTATTGCGAGGGATATCGAGGCTTATATTTCTTAAATTATGAACCCTAGCACCCTTTACTGCAATAATATTTTGAGATTCTTTTTGAGGCATCTTTTTTGAGTTGACTTGCAAAGGTATTAGTTTATAAACAAATTATTTGATGTTTGTTTCTTAGAGTTTCCTATTAATTGCGAAACATTTATATCGATCAAAAGTATAAGGCTTTATAAGGTGCTATTTTGCTGGTTTTTTGTGTGTTGAAAATTATTTTTAGCTATCTTTCCTTTGATTTATGTGAAAAAAGCGTTTATTTGCATAATAATTGAAGTATTTATCAAACTTTAACCTTAAAAATCTGCCTATAGAAGAAACTCTACCCATTTAACCAATAAAGTTAGGAGGTAGTTGTGGATGCTTATAAATTAAGCGATTATGAACTCGTTCAAGAGTTTGTAAACGGCAGAGGTTCTGCAATTGAGGTTTTAATCCGTCGACATCAGAAAAGGGTATATAGTTACATTTACCTTCTTGTTAAAAAACATGATGTTGCTGAGGATATTTTTCAAGAAACATTTATCAAGGTAGTTAAATCTCTTAAAGAGGGAAAATATGTTGATGCTAACCGATTTCTATCCTGGATATTACGGATAGCCCATAATCTTATCATCGATCATTTCCGTAGAGATAAGCAGTCGAAAATGATTTCGAAAGACGATTACGAAACGGATATCCTTAATCATTCTCAGTATTCTGAAAAGAATATTGAACAAGAGGTGGTTTATGAACAGGTTATGTCTGACGTGAGAAGCCTTATCGATCAACTTCCTGATGATCAGAAGGAAGTGGTGATGCTTAGGTTTTATGCCGATTTAAGTTTTAAAGAGATTGCCGAGCAAACTAATGTTAGCATAAATACTGCTCTTGGTCGTATGCGTTATGCTATTATTAATATGCGAAAAATCAAAGAGGCAAATGGAATGATTCTTACAATTTAATTATTGAATTAATATAATAAGTGTTCAGAGCTAATCGTTTTAACTCAAAATAAAACGGATGCCTATGAATAAATGCTCTACTCACTACTTTTTTCAATATACTTATTTTGCTGGTGAATCGAATTCATGCTTTTTTAAAACCGATTTCACTTTTGAGTATTCAAACTGGTTAAAATCTAAAATTGAGGAGATTGTTGAGAAAACACCAGATGTGCCTGATAGATTGATAGATAGTATATTGATGAAAGCTAAAATTTGCTAAGCCGGAAAAATTTCCGGCTTTTTTCTTGCTTTTAATGTTTTTTATATGATATATTTGTGATATCAAAATAATATCATAATAGTATGGAAAAAAATTTTAATCCCAAGTCTGGATACCTCATGTTAGCGGTATTCATTTTGTTGTTAGGTGGTTTAATAACCACTTTAGTTTTAACTGAGAATCCAATCTTTGTTATTGGGTTGCCATTTATTATTCTAATAGCACCTGGTTTTATTGTTGTAAACCCTAATGAATCATCGGTTCTTGTTCTGTTTGGAAGATACCAAGGAACTATAAAAGATAACGGTTTCTTTTGGGTAAACCCTTTTTATGTTAAAAAGAGAATATCGTTAAGGGCGCGCAACTTTGATAGCCAGCCAATTAAGGTTAACGATAAGGTTGGTAACCCAATTATGATTGGGCTAGTGCTTGTTTGGAAAGTTGAAAATACCTTTAAAGCATCATTTGATGTTGATCAGTACGAGCATTTTGTTGTTGTTCAGAGCGATGCTGCGCTTCGAAAACTTGCCGGGATGTTCCCTTACGATAATTTTGAAATTGAGGAGGCAACCATAACGCTTAGGGCAGGTGGAGAGGAAGTAAACCATCGATTGGAAAGCGAGTTAAGAGAACGGTTGCAGATAGCAGGTATTAATGTAATTGAGGCAAGAATTAACTATATAGCATATGCTCAAGAGATTGCAGGGGCTATGCTTCGTCGTCAACAAGCAACTGCAGTAGTTGCCGCTCGTGGGAAAATTGTTGAGGGCGCTGTAGGTATGGTTCAGATGGCTTTAGATCAGCTATCAGAAAAACAAATTGTTAATCTCGACGAGGAGAAGAAAGCAGCAATGGTTAGCAACCTCATGGTTGTGCTTTGCTCTGACGAATCGGCACGACCTGTAGTAAATACTGGGACATTACACCAATAAAGCATGGATTATTTAGAGGAATATAAAATCTTAGCCCAAAAGAATGGCTATGAATTTGAGAGCATGCAGGATAATAGAAAGTTAATCCAGCCAAGCGATAGGATTTTAAATACGAAGTATTGTGTATTGAGCAAAAATAGCATGGTCTACTTTGCTTCCGATTCTTATGCTGCAAAGGCTGGTATGACAAGTACATATGCAGGTGTTTATACTGTTGTTTCAAGTAATACTCCAGAATTTATTGCCGAAATAACAAAACGCTTTTGGATGGATTTTATTTCAGGAAAGAAAAGAGTTAAAACAGGGAACTCTTACTTAGATAAACATTTGGCAATATCAGCTAATAATGTTGAGTTGCTACTTAAAATGGTTGATATTCGATTAGCAGAAACTTACTTAAAACTTTGGAGTAAATATGCGCCAATTAAGATTGTTGTGGGGGTAGATTATATACCTATATCAGCATTTAAGGATAAAATGGTGATTGGAATTGAGATGGATAGTTGGATTTCACCTTTGAATTTTCTAGCAACTTATGATGAATTGCAGGAGATAGTTTTAAGTATGGTTCAACGGATAGATTAATTATTGAATATTATGGCTGCTAAGAAATCTTTTGTACTTAGAATTGATCCCGATAAAATGGATGCGGTAGAGAAATGGGCGGCAGATGAATTTCGTAGCGCTAATGGGCAAATTGAATGGATAATTGACCAAGCCTTAAAAAAGGCTGGCAGATATAAAGTTAAGCCTAAGCAAGAATCGGATTCAAATGGTGTAGATTATGAAAAAGGAAATAGTTAGAACCAAGTATTCGTGCCCAAAGTGTGGAGGACATGAGTTCGAAATAGGAGAAGCCTTTATGGCGGATAGCTTGTTTAAAAGATTCATGAACTTTGAAACTAAGCGACTTTGCACGGTAACTTGTAAAAAATGTACATATACTGAAATGTACAGCACATCAAAAAAGAATATCCAAAATGTATTAGATGGATTATTAATAAAATAAAGACAGAGGGCAATTTGCCCTCTATCTTTATTTTATTGTAGCATTATAAAATCAAAATCAGATTAGAAG
>JBPXJX010000565.1:0-4004 GCA_051715525.1 Bacteroidales bacterium | reverse complement strand
AATCTTTACATTTTATTTCTTGACTAGGATTAATTTTAATTCTTTCAGGTTCACAATTATAAATATCACTCCATTTCAATGTTTGACATTTCAAATTGTAAGAAATCATTAAAAAGACAATCATTAATAATAGTTTGTTCATTGTAATCTGTATTATGACCGCTAACGGTTCCGTGCTAAGAATTGTAGGGGAGTTACCGCCTGCAAATCTATCCCACGGTAAAAACTACCTTAAAGGTAATAAAAAAGCCAAATCGGCAACATCAACCCCTATAATTTTTAGCACGTGTTAGCGTTTAGGGCTTTCTGTGCTACTGTTAAAAGCATTTCTGACCGTTAACATTGCCAAAAATCTGTCTAGATACAAAAGTTATCATGTCCTACGAAGAAAAGTCCAATCAATTTGGGAAGATGTAAGGGGTTTTAATTTTTTTGCGGGGGCATTTTTTCTCTTTCAAGTTGCGATAATTAAGCTTGTGGGCGGTAAAAAGGCAAGTTCTTTTGCAATTTTAGGATGGAGGGAAGGGTATTAGGCGAATTGCAAATGTACTTGACTTTGTGAGAGGGGTTACTATGATTTTCCCTTTACCAATCTTTTCAAATTCTTTTCCTGTTACACAAAACCCTTTGTTAAAAATGTCAAATGCTTCATCAATTATGTCAAACCCTCTGTTAAAAGTGTAAACCCCTTTGATATATATTACAATTGCTTCGCTTAATATTTCAAACGCTTCAATAAAAACGTCAGCACCTTTGAGCAATACATAAAACCCTCTTGCTATTATATCAGGTGCTGACGTTCATATGTTAAACCGATAAGCTGTTACAACTTTCTATCTAGGTTTTGTAAACTTTATCCCGCTTATCTTTTTATACTGGGGGCTTGTTGCACCAAAGACTGACTTAATATAAGTTTTCACGTCGAGGGCTACATCAACCATGCCTGTATCCTTTTTGTATAGAACGTCATTCCGTGCAATTCGAGAGTTGTTTAAAGGAACTTCGGCGGTAATTACCGCTTGATTTTTGGCTTTTAAGTCGGTTAAAAAGGCTGTGAGCGCAGTCAGTTTCAGCTCTGCCTCGTTAGGGGTGTACTGTGGAACAGAGGTTAAGAGCTTTATGAGCTTGTCGAAGTTATCTATTCGGCTATCGAAACTCATCTGTGATGATGAAACTTCAACTATTTCTTCCCCTGCTGCGGCAGCAGCTTTTTTCTGCTCCTCCGTCTTTTTAGGGGTTGCCCTACGCCCTTGCAGCTTGCGGACTAAGGTTTGCGCTGTTTCATCAACCTGAACTGTGGTGTCCGTGGCTTTGAGGGCATTAATTACTTTAGTAACCAACCCGCTAAATGGTTTAAATGCGGCATCACGTGCATCTTTAGCCAATTTTAATGCAGGTTCTGCTGCGCTTACTGCATTCACAGCGTTCTTTGATGCTGTAGAAAGGGTTGTTAATGCAGGAATTTTCAAACTTGCCTTAGAAGGGTTGTAAGTTGTTCCATAAGAGGTGACGTCAGCAATAATGAGGTCGAAATTTGCCACATTTTTTGCATGACCCGTTTCTGAATTACTTGCCATAAAAAGTTTGTTAGTGGTTAATACTAAGACCAAAATGTAAATTGAAATTTAATATTATTTTATTTATGCGCAAGTATTTAATTGTCTTTAACTAAATTATGAAGTGTTAAAATATATTTAATATTCTGTATTATATACAGACACTATGAAACTGGAGAGCTAATTATACAATTGAAATTAGGCTAAAGCATTTTTACGCTCTAGGTAGTCAAGAAGTAGCTTTGAGATGGATTGTTCGGGGTGCTTGGTGCTTAAAACGTTAACTTTCTCATAGAGCTCTAAAAGGCAATGACAACCCGCACCCTCGAATATCTTTCGAACCTCTTGGTTGTTGCCAATATCGGAGGACATAAAGGTACTCAGCTTATCGATGGCGAGGTATTTTTTATCGAGTTTTTGTAGTCCTGTATTCTTTTCGAGTAGCTGACCTTCGGGCGTGCCATTATTAGTGACGAAAAGGAATGTTCTAATAACTATTGCCTCGTTAACGATATCGAGCCTTAAATAGCCCGCTTTTGTATCGAAAAAACGATATTCAATGAGGATATTCCCGTGGTTATCGAAGAACACCTTTGCATCTTTTAGGGAGTGGTATAGATTAAGATGCAATAACCCCGTTGTAAAGCAGTCGAGCCGTTCGGCAAGTCGCAGCAATGCATGTGATTGAATGTATACCTTCATCGGGATTTCTGCATTTTTGGAGCTAACGCCTAAAAGCGATGGCATTAGTTCAATCCATTCGATGCCTTTATAGGCTATTGCCCAACCTACCCGTTTTACTGGGCGAGAATGACCATCAATCGTGAATACAGCAGATTCTACCTCATGAGAGAATAGGCTTACCACGTTATGAATACCTTTTCCCAAATCGGGGGAGCTGACTATCTCGTGCTTATACCAATACAGGGTTTTGCTCATATCGCAAATGCCAATACCAAAAGCTTGAAGGATACCAAAAACTCTTGAATTCGCTTGGTTAAACAGGCTTTCGCTATCGGCAATAAAGCCTTCGAGACCCGCTTTTACATAAGCAATGTAAGGCCATTTGTCGGTAGTAAGGCCGTTGTAAAAATTCATCACCGTTAAGGCGATGGAATAGTATTCGTCGAGCGAAATCTCAAAACCATTTGGAGCAATTACAATTTTTTCCCTTTTCGCCCAAGCCGATAGGATGCATTTAGCATCATCAAGTATCTCATATGGCACTTTATTCCCTTTGGGGACAACTACTCGTAATGTATGTGTGCGAAGTTCGTAGAGGTTTTCGAGAACGTTTTTTGGAATTAGAGAGTAAAAATCTTCACCGCTAATGCCATTGATAACTTGCTTAAACAAGCGAAAGAACTCATTCCTGTGCTGGGCACTTGCTACCTTTTGATGCTGGTGTGCACTTGGTTTCTTCTTTCGCTGTGACATTATCTAAACCTGTCTTAAAATCTAATATAAATACCCTGTTGGCGGTTCGTTATTTTTCTTATAATATTTTTTTCTTTAATCTCGGCGTATTTGAGTGAGGCTTCTTTTTGGGTTCATCAATTTTGATTAAAAGAGGCATTGGGAAATCAACTCCAACTAGTAAGGCTTCTCCTTCTCCTAAAATTGGCAAAAATGATAGTGCACTTCTATTTGCTGTTGAAGCTGCATTTTCAATTGCTTTTTTATCTTGCTCATTGATAAGTCTGTGAACAATAAATGTTCCCATTTGGCTCAATGTTCCTATTGGAATATCTCTAGGCATTTGCGTTGCTAAACATAGAAAAAGACCGTATTTTCGACTTTCTTTGGCTATAAAATCAATATTTTGCAAATAAAAGGAACTGTCATCATCAGCACTTATTCTTTTATTTAGAAATTGATGTGCTTCATCTACAAAAAGTAAAGTTGGATTTTCTCTAAAAGAACCTTTTCTTGCCATATTTAAAAGAGAAGAAGCAATAAAATCAACAATTATCTCTCTTATAGCAAAATCATATGACAATTTTTCAAATCCAATTCTTAAAATCCTATCTTCTGATTTATTAAGAAGAAATGAATTTATTAATTCTGTAATTTCTGTACTTGATGGAACAGGTGAACCAATTCCTAGAGATTTTTGGATGGTATCATTATTCAAAAATAAATTTATTCGAGAAATTAAATGAGAACAATAACCTAACTTAAAATTATCTTCCTCATATATTCCTTTGGTATTCATTTTTACACATTCGTTTTTAATTTGATTTGACAATTGTTTTAAATCAAAATCACAATTTCTAAAATCATGAATATTACTTCTTATAATTTCATTTATCTCTGTTACATTTTTACCTATTTTAATTCCATCAATTACTTTACCTAATTGTACCAATTTAAGGGTGTTTATTGCTTCACATAATGCATTTGCAGTATTTGGAGAGTGCTCTCTAAATAAAAAACAAAAATCGCTAG
>JBPXJX010000564.1:0-2351 GCA_051715525.1 Bacteroidales bacterium | reverse complement strand
GGTTGAACTACTCAATTCATTAGGATACGAAGTAATAATTCCTGATGTTTTTGAGAGCGGAAGAACTTACATCTCGAAAGGGCTTATCAGAACAGCAAAAAAAATAGCTAATAGAAACATTGAGGTGCTAAGCAAACTAGTTTCAGATGATTGTCCTATGGTAGGTATTGAACCTTCGGCAATTCTTAGCTTTCGAGACGAATACCCCGATTTATCAACAACTGAGAATTTATGCTACGCTTCGTACCTTTCGCGAAACACCTTTCTTTTTGAAGAGTTCTTTATGAAAGAGGTTGAAAAAGGAAACATTAAGAAAGAATCCTTTAAATTCGCTCAAAGAGAAATGAAACTTCATGGACATTGCCAACAGAAAGCCGTTGCTTCAACAAAAGCAACAATAGAGATGTTATCGTTTCCCGATGGTCATACCATTATAGGAGTACCGAGTGGTTGCTGCGGTATGGCCGGTTCGTTTGGGTACGAAAAAGAACACTACGAACTATCAATGCAAATTGGTGAACTTGTTCTTTTCCCTGAAATAAGAGAGACCAACGACATGGTTACAATTGTTGCTCCGGGTACTAGCTGTAGACATCAAATTAAGGATGGTACTGATCGTAAAGCATATCATCCTATAGAAATAATGTGGGAGGCTGTTAAGTAGAAGAGTTATGAGTTAGTCACTAGTCACTATACTTACCAAATATTTGTTTTAGCATGTCGAAAAGTTCAACCTGTGATATAGGTTTTGTGATGTAATAGTTAAAACCAACATTTAGCGCATGCTCTCTATCCTCGTTCATCGCATAGGCAGTTTGGGCAACTATAGGAACTTTAGCATTTAGCTTTCTAATCTCTTTTGCCGTTTCAATCCCATCCATTATAGGCATTTTCACATCTAAAATAATTAAATCAAGATGCTGATGGGTAAGGAAAAGTTCTAATGCTTCATGTCCATTCTTAGCGGTTAAAAGATTGACTTTTGTCAGTTTTAAAAGCCCTTCTAGAAGAAGCATAGACGCAACTTCATCTTCGGCAACAAGAATTGTTTTATTATGCAAGTCAATAGAATCAAATATTTGCTGAGGACAACTAATATCGCCAAAAATTTGTCGATAAGGTATTGTAAAAAAGAATATTGAACCTACATTCTGCTCTGATCTTACCCATATTTTACCACCCATTAAATCAACAAGCGACTTACAAATTGCTAATCCAAGCCCATTTCCACTAGTTTGATTTTTTTGACTCTCCTCCACCTGCCTGAACCGTTCAAATATCAGATCAAATTGGTTAAAAGGAATCCCTAAGCCTGTATCCTTTATATAAAATTCCAAAAACTCACCCTTCAGTTCATAACCAAACTCAACCTCTCCTTTTTCAGTATACTTAATTGCGTTCCCAATAAGATTATTTAAAACTTGAATCAGTCGTTGATCATCGGTTAAAATATTTGCTTTATCATCAGGTAATCCCTTTGATAGGGCAAAATCAAGGGATTTTTCGTTAGCCTTAATTAAATGTAAATGGTAAAGATTTGTAAGAATTGCATTTAGGTTAGTTTTACGATTATATATTTTAAGGTGTCCTGCCTCGATGATTGAAATATCAATGATATCGTTAATGACATTCAAAAGCTGACGAGTACTTGAGTTTATAATATTAAGATAAAAATCTAAATCTTTCTTCGATTGCTGGTTGGTGAGCATTAAATCGGTAAAGCCAAGTATTGAATTCATTGGTGTTCGAATCTCGTGGCTCATATTGGCCAAAAATGCGGACTTCATCCTATTTGCTGACTCTGCGGCTTCCTTCGACACAAGCAAATCTGCCTCAATCTTTTTACGCTCGGTAATCTCATTTGCTAGCTCACTGTTTTTAAGCCTAATTGAACGATTTCGGTTAATTAAAAGTCCTAGAAAAAATGTTATAAATAGGGTGTTAATTATGCCAACAATAAAATAGCTTGATTTGTAGAAATGAAAAGATCCCCACCCATCTTTTGGAATTGCAGCAAGTTCCCATTTTCCTCCAGGTACATATACATCCAAAAGAATTGGATTACTATTTAAAACAGCTGAATCGCCCCAAATAACCTCTCCTTTTTCACCTTTGGCATCTTTACCATATAGCAGCAGGTTTAATGTTTTAGAACTTGTAATACCTCCATCTTCAAGAATTGAATTAACATGTGTAACAATAGATACAACTCCCCAATAACTTTCTTCTCCTTTAGTTGAATTGTAAATAAAAATTGGTGCTCGGTTAATAAAACCTAACCCACCTTGAACTAACTTAACAGGACCCGCAAGGAGTGGTTTACCATACTTTTCAGCTGCTAGAACAGATTA
>JBPXJX010000563.1:0-11087 GCA_051715525.1 Bacteroidales bacterium | reverse complement strand
TTCTCATTCTAATTCAAACTATTAAGGAATGAAAAATAGAAATATTCAAAATTTCCTATTCGTAATGGGAGTTTTGGTTGTTGGATTTATTTCAATTATTCTTTTTAGAACTCCAAAGCCTCAGTTAGCAGATGTTTCAGAAAAAGAGTTTTCTGCATACAGAGCATTTGAGCATACAAAGCAGATTGCTCAAAAACCTCATTCTATGGGTACTGAAGAGCACGAAAGAGTAAAGAGCTATATAATTGATGAACTTGAACGATTGGGTTTGCACACATCGGTTCAAACAACAACATCTATTAATAGTGATGGTGGCTTAGAAGCAGGATATATTCATAACATCATTGGTACTATTAAAGGAAAAACAAGTGAGAAAACTGTTTTGATTGTTGGGCATTACGATTCTCAGCCCAACACACTTGGTGCTGCTGACGATGGTTCAGCAGTGGCTGCTATGCTTGAGTCTGCAAGAGCATTAAAAAAATGTGAACCATTAAGAAATGATATTGTATTCCTATTTACAGATGGTGAAGAGGCAGGATTATTCGGAGCAAAGGCTTTTGTTGAGCAGAATACATTAAAAGATAGTATTGGAATAGTATTAAATATTGAGGCACGAGGTTCTTCGGGTGTTAGCATTACTTATGAAGTTAGTCCTAAGAATGGTTGGATTATGAGGGAGTATGCAAAGGCTGTTCCTTATCCCATTGCCAATTCAGTTGCATACGAAATCTACAAACTTTTACCCAATGACTCAGATTTTACCCCTTTGAAAAACAGCGGCTTGTCAGGGTTTAATATTGGGTTTATCGATGAGTTTGTAAACTACCATAGCATGACTGATAGTCCTGAAAACCTTAACCTTGGAAGTCTGCAACATCATGGGAGTTATGTTTTAGGTATTGCTAAACATTTCGGGAATCTCGATTTGTCAAATACAAAATCTGAAGATGTAGTTTATTTTAATTGGGTTGGGCATTCGTTAATACTATTTCCAATAGGTTATAATATTTTGTTTGTAATTCTAGTTACTCTATTGCTAATATCAGTTGTTACAATTGGGATTAGAAAGGGTCGTTTATCTTTTCCAAAAATATTAATTGGTGGATTAACCTTTATCTTAACCCTTGCCATTACTATTCTATTTACTTGGCTGTTATTATTTGCAATAAAAGCTGTCTATCCTCATTACTCGAACTTTTACTCATCAAATTTCTATAATGTTGCGGATTATTTTGCAGTATTTACCTGTTTAGTCATAACAGTTTTTTCTTCAATTTGTGTTTTACTTTTCAAAAAGATTACGGCAGAGAACTTGCTATTAGGCTTTTTAGTTGTGAATTACATAATCATAATTGCTATGCTTAGTTTTATACCAACAGGGGCTTATCTATTTCTTATTCCCACAATGCTTATCCTTGCCGGTATACTGATAAATTATTCATTTAACGTTTCATCCGAAAATAAACCTTTGGTTTTTTTAACGATTCATTTTGTGTCACTTATTCCTGTTGTATTCCTATTTATGCCTATGATTGGAATGTTTTTTATCACTTTTGGTTTAGGAACAATATACGTTGGAGTTGTATTTGTGGTAATTCTAATGGGTTATTTGGTTATGGGTGTTAAGGCTTTCTATGATAGAGCTAAGTGGTCGTTGCCAATAATTGCGTTTCTATTTTTAGTTGGCAAACTTATTGCTGGGCAGCTAACTTCGGTCTATTCAAAGATCCAACCCTTACAAAGTAATGTATCATATATTTTGAATACTGATAAAAATGAGGCTTATTGGTTTTCGTCAAATCATTTTGTCGATGAATGGAAATCACAGTTTTTTGATCAACCTGAGCTTAAACCTATGAGCATATTGTATCCCAACTCGAGTTATAAATATCTTCAAAATAAAGCCGATGTTTACCCTCAATCGCTACCTGAATTAAAAGTTTTAACAGATACAATAATTGAAGATAGCCGAAATGTTAAAATAGAAATATCATCAACAAGAAATGCACAAAACTGTAGAGTTCGAATAAAAAGTAATGCAAAGCTCTCAACATTAATGATTAACAAGAAGGCTATTGCTTCAGAGCAGTTTTTTAGAGATACTGCTGGGGGTTATTATACCTTTTTCTATTTCGGGCTTAGCGAAAAAGCATTGGAACTATCGCTTAAATCGAATGCTAAGGAGAAAATTCAATTGATTATAATTGAAAGCAAACTTGGATTACCTGATTTTGAAGGTTATAAGGAGATCCCTGATTTTATTATCCCCGATAAAGGTTTTGTGAGTAATGTAACATTAGTGAAAAGAACTTGGAATTTATAATTTTGTGGTTCATTAAAACTAAAATATGGATACCAAAACTTACGAGTACGAACTTATTTTCTCTGTGCGCGACTATGAATGTGACTTGCAAGGAATAGTAAATAACGCAGTTTATCTAAACTATCTAGAGCATACTCGGCATCAATACCTATTAAATAAAAATATTGATTTTGCAAAATTGCATAACGAAGGTATTGATTTAGTTGTATCGAGAATTGAGATTGATTATAAATACTCACTAACTAGTGATGATAAATTTGTTGTTAAAGTAAATACTTATAAAGAGGGGAATTTACGGTTGGTTTTTGAGCAGGATATCTATAAATTACCAGAAAATAAGCATGTTGTTCATGCAAAGGTTATTGGGGTTGGATTAAATAAAGGCAGACCGATGAAGATTGAAACTATACCTGGGTTTCAAGATCTTTAATATTATTACTGATATCTTATTGCGCTATACCCAAGTATTAAAAACATTTGGGTACAGCGCATAAATGATTAATTAGTATTTCTCTGGTACAAAGTTTTGGTCAGTAATAGGAGGCCTTACATACGAATGATCCTCCTTACGGGGTTTAAGTTTTATTGGTTCAGGGGTTAAGTCCTCGTAAGGGATTTGACTTAATAAATGGCTAATACAGTTAAGTCTTGCTCTTTTCTTATCGTCAGCATGTACAACCCACCAAGGAGCTTGTTTAATATCACAATGGGCAAACATTTCATCTTTAGCTTTTGAGTACTCAACCCATTTATCACGCGATTCAACATCCATTGGGCTTAATTTCCAGCGTTTTGTTGGGTCGTTTATTCGATCTTGGAATCGTTTTTCTTGCTCGTGGTCGCTAACTGAAAACCAGTACTTAATAAGTATGATACCCGAGCGTACAAGCATTCTTTCAAATTCGGGGCATGAGCGATGGAACTCTAAGTATTCATCATCTGTACAGAATCCCATTACCTTTTCAACACCTGCACGATTATACCAGCTACGATCAAAGAAAACCATTTCACCACCTGCAGGGAGATGAGGAACGTAACGTTGAAAGTACCACTGTGTTTTCTCCTTTTCTGTAGGTACACCTAACGCAACAACTCTTGCATATCGAGGGTTTAAACTTTCGGTAATGGTTTTAATAACACCCCCCTTACCTGCCGCATCTCGTCCTTCGAATATCAGCACAACTTTCAGTTTTTTATATTTAATCCATTCAAGAAGTTTGTTAAGCTCAACGTTTAGTTTTTCGAGCTCTTCTTCGTAGAATTTTTTATCTAGCTTCTCTTTTTTTGAT
This sequence comes from Bacteroidales bacterium, assembly GCA_051715525.1. GTDB lineage: Bacteria > Bacteroidota > Bacteroidia > Bacteroidales > Tenuifilaceae > UBA8529. The sequence goes on along the minus strand of JBPXJX010000563.1, from coordinate 7,472 downwards.
TCTACTACTTCGTAATGACCATGCTCCTTAGCATCATCATGCTTTTCATGATGCTTCTTATCTTTATCACTTTTTGACATAGAAAAAGGGTTTAGGTTGATAAATGTTCACAGAAGACATGCACCTGAGAACTTTATAAATAGCCTCAATAAATTTATGAAAAAGCAATCAATTGCAAATTTTTATTTTACAATTTTTCTGAAAGAAATCTAAAAAAAAAGGATTGATCAGTGGCTTGTGAGTTCGAATGGCTATTTCCTTAAAATCTTTGACTTAATTAACCTGCTATTAACCAAATATACTCCAAAAAGAATAACAAACATGCTAGTGATTTGTAATAACCCAAGGGTTTCACCATCGAGTACGCCCCACATCAATGCGAAAATTGGCATGATATAGGTAACTGATGTTGCAAAGATTGCTGATGTATAATGTATTAACGTATTGTAAACAAAAAGGGAAAGAACTGAGCCGAATAAAGATAACGCTCCAATGGCTAAAAGACTACTCCAAAGTTTAGGAGATTGAAATGCTGGACTCAAATCTGTTGAGAATAGCACTACTCCAGCTATTGGACCTACAAACATAAATGCAAGTGAAGTTATCTCTATACCTGTTAGTCCAACCAGTTTAAATTTAATAAGGTTGCTATTGATCCCATACAGCAATGTTGCAAATACAACAACCAGCGCATAAAAATTAATTGAAACTAAAGTTCTAAAATCACCATTAGTAATTAGAAGCAATGCGCCTAAAAAGCCAACAAATATACCAAGGTATTGTAAAAAACTATGGCTATTGCGGAATACAATAATTCCAACAATTAATGTGAAGAATGGAGATAAACTATTAAGTATACCTGCAAGAGAACTTGAAAGGCTTGTTTCAGCATAAGTGAATAGAAATGCTGGTATTAAATTGCCAAGTAATCCTGAAGTAAATAAGAAAATAGAGTTTTCTTTAGTCAAACTTTTTAAGCTTCGTAAAGCGAATGGTAGAAGGATAATGAAGCCAAGGAAAATACGAATTGCGGCAACTTGAACGTCTGAGAAAGCATCCATGCCTTTTTTCATAAGAATAAAAGAACCGCCCCATATAAATGCGAGAAGCAGCATCGCTGCCCATTGCCAACGCTTTTTCGATAAGCTAAACATTGTTTAAAAAAATGAAGTGCAAATGTATGAATTATGATTTGAGAATAGTATAGTGTTTTAATTAAAATCTAATTGCCATAACAAGTATATCATCAATTTGTTCGTATTTATCACCGCGCCAGTTCTTATGAGTTTTTGATAGATGTTCTTTCTGCTCTTTAAGTGAAAGGTTAGTTGTAGCAACCAATTCCTGAACAAGGTTCTTCCTTAAAAACTTTTTTCTTGTTTTACCCCCAAGTTGATCGGCAAAACCATCAGTAAAAAGGTAAATTGTATCACCATCAATTAAATTAATATCAATTTGTGAGAAAGGCATCTCTTTTAGTGAAATACCTATTGACATCCTATCGGCCTTATACTCTTTTATTATTCCTTTACGCATAATCCATAAAGAGATGTATGCTCCGCTAAAAGTAAGTTTCTGGGCTTTTTTATCGTATACTATTAAACCAATTTCGATTCCCTCTTTTCTAAGACTTTTATTTGAGTATTGTCCTAAGGCTTGTTTTACATTTACACGAAGATTCTCAAGGATTTGAGCAGGATTAATTTCTGTAATATTAACTACGATATCATTTAAAAACGATATTCCCATCATGCTTAATAGCGCTCCTGGTACACCATGTCCAGTACAATCGGCAACGGCAATGATATATTTCTCATCACGCTCCTTAACCCAATAAAAATCTCCGCTAACAACATCTCGAGGTTCGTAAATGATGAAAGAGTCTTTTGCAAATATGCCTATTTCATCTTCAGATGGAAGTAATGCGCTTTGGATAAAGCTAGCATAAATAATGCTGTCTGCTATTTTTTGATGGGTATGTTCAAGTTGATCTTTCTGTCGAATAATTGACTCGTTGGCCTTAATGAGACTTTCTGCTTGAGTCTCAATTTCTTCTTTATGTTGTTGTAATTCTTTGTGAAGTATAATTAGATTTTCATGGGATGTTCTTAGTTTTTGTTTACTGCGCAAAATTTGAATAAACAATATGAGCGTTAGCGTGATAATTATAATTAACCCCCATAGCATAAGTTTTTGATTGTAGTTTTTTGCCGTAAGGATTTCATTCTCCTTCTGTTTTTGCTGAGTGTCAAACTTTGTTTGCATCTCAATAAGTTGAGCTGATTTCTCCTTGTTAAGAATTAAATCTTTAACTACCATTAACCTTTGTTGCGAATAATATGCTTGATGATAATTGCCTGCCGAATCGTATAAGGCATTTTGAATTTCTAGTGCTGCTAAAAGTTGATGATAATCTTTCACTCTTTCACAAATACGAATGTCCTCTTTAATGTAAACAAGGGCTGAATCGTATTGTCCGATATTTTTATAACAATCGGCAAGTCGCTGTAAACCCTCAGCTGTTGCAATTGTATCAGCAATCGTCTTTGATATTTTAATCGATAATAAGGCATGCTTCTTGGCTTCTTGATATCTTTTCAATTTATTAAGTACGGAAGAGATTGAGATGTGCGAAATTGCGATTCCTCGCTTATGATTTGATTTTTCTTCTAGTTTTAATCCTTCAAGTTGATATTGTAATGCCTTTTTAAAATCTTTAGACTCCTGACAAATTAGACCAAGGTTGCTAATGCAGCTGGCCATTCCAAAATAATTATTTGTGCTTTTATAAATCTCTAAAGCCTTTTCATAGTACTCTTGGGCTTTAGTAGTATCACTCATAAAGTAGTAAATATTTCCTTGACCACCTAAGCATTTAGCCAAACCATCCTTATTGTCTAACTTCTCATAAATACTACTTGACTCAATCATGTATTTGAGGGAGGTTTGGTAATCCCCTTCAAAAGCATAAGGAATTGCAAGTGCAAATAATGCACCTGCTTCGGCAATTTTAAACTCAATTTTATTCGATTCAGCAACGCAATTTTCCAAAATAGTTTTTGATTCTTTTGGATTACTGTAAGTTAGTTCACTAGCGTATCTTATTTTATGTCTAATTCTGGCTGTATCAGATGTGGCTTGATCCACAAGTGTTTTTAATGAGTCAAGTTCAGATTGTTGACCGTAAATTAACAAGCTGATTAGTAGATATGTAATTGTGGAAATAAGCCTTTTATACATAAAATAAGCCTTCGTTAGTAGGTGATGTTTCAAACGAAAAATAACGTTAAATGTTAGAAATAAGATGAATGAAAAAAAGTTTTTAGGGCTGTTTTATATCATCCTAAGAAATGATTTAGGTGTATGTTAACTATTTGTTCATATATACATATGAGTTAAATAGATGATGAGTGCTAATTGAAATAACTTTGCATTAAAAACGATGAGCGAAAAGCAGTACGACCCTCGGATGCACACAACTGAGCATATACTTAACCAAACAATGGTTAGAATGTATGGCTGTGGACGTTCATTCAATAGCCACATTGAGCGAAAGAAATCAAAATGTGATTACCGCATCAACCATGCTTTGAATGATGATGAGATTAAAGTTATTGAGAGTAAAGTGAATGAAATTATTTTATCTAAGGTTAATGTTACCGAAGGATTTGTTACAAAAACTCAAGCGGCAGAATTTCTTGATTTAACCAAGCTCCCAGCCGATGCGCCTGATCAAATTCGAGTAATTCGAGTTGGTAGCTATGATGCATGTGCATGCATAGGTCCTCACGTTTCAAATACAACTGAAATTGGAATTTTTTCGATAACCTCAGCAGATTACAACGAAGGAGTTGTAAGGCTAAGGTTTAAATTAAGTTGAAAAGTTAACAAGTTCATAAGTCGAATAGCCAACTAGTCAAACAGTCAAATAGCCAAAAACCATGTCAAAAAAAACAGTTTCAATAATTCTAATCATACTATTAATTGCGTTTATAGTTTATTTCTATGTAACATGCAAACCAATTCCAGCGAAAAGTAAAAAGGTTGAAAATAAAAGGGAGCAAGTAACTCAATCTAATCATGAGCAATATCAAATTGTAAAGCATAAATACTATACGCTTGCATACAGCGAGGAAAACGAGCAGCCTGCTTGGGTTTGCTATACGCTTAGGAAAGAGTATGTGGGTGGTGATGAGCCTCGCTCGAATAATTTTGTTCCAGATCCTTTGGTATCAACCAAAACTGCCGATGATATTGATTACACAAAGTCAGGTTACGATAAAGGACATATGCTGCCAGCTGCCGATATGAGTTGGTCGTCCGAGGCGATGAAGGAGACATTCTACTTTAGTAATATTAGCCCACAAGTACCATCATTTAATCGCGGCGCATGGAAGAAACTTGAAGAAAAGGTTAGGGATTGGTCGATTGAGTTCGATTCAGTTAAAGTTTATGTTGGGCCGGTTTTCAAGGATAATATCAAAAAGATTGGTCCCGATAGTGTTACCGTTCCTGGGTACTACTTTAAAACTATTTTGATTTATAAAAACTCAACCTATAATGGCATCGGTTTTATATTCCCAAATAAAAAAGTTACTGATGCTATTAAAAACTATGCAGTTTCTATCGATAGCGTTGAACAATATGTTAATCTCGATTTATATAGTTACTTATCTGATAATGATGAGAATAGAGTTGAATCTACATTTGATTTGTCGCTGTGGAAGCTATCGATTTCAAAATAGTTTTTTATTTGAGCGTTATTTCGTGAATTATTAAATTACAATAGATATATTCGCGTAATTTTTTAAATTGATAAATCGTTAACCCTAACAACATTACGAAGATGAGAAAATGGAAAATAGAAGACTCTGCTGAACTGTATAACATTAATGGTTGGGGTGTTGATTATTTTTCAATTAACGATAAGGGGAATGTTACTGTAACTCCACAAAAGGATGATCACCCAGTCGATCTTAAGGAACTTTTAGATGAGTTAACTCTATCTGACGTTTCAGCTCCAATGCTAATTCGTTTCCCTGATATTCTTGATGATAGAATTTTAACTGTATCGAACTGTTTTAAGGCTGCTGCAGAGGAGTATGAGTATCAGGCACAAAACTTCATTATATACCCAATTAAGGTAAACCAGATGCGCCCTGTGGTAGAAGAGATAGTTAGCCATGGGAAAAAATTTAATATTGGACTTGAAGCTGGTTCAAAACCCGAACTTCATGCAGTTATTGCTATCAATACAGATCCTGAATCACTAATCATCTGTAACGGGTATAAAGATGAGGATTACATTGAACTAGCACTTCTCGCGCAAAAGATGGGTAAGAGAATCTTTCTGGTTGTTGAGAAGTTGAATGAGCTTAAACTTATTTTTAAGATATCTAAGCGATTAAAAATTGTTCCAAATATTGGTATTCGTATTAAGCTTGCCAGTTCAGGAAGCGGAAAATGGGAGGATTCAGGTGGCGATGTTAGTAAATTTGGCTTAACCTCAAGCGAACTTCTTGAAGCACTTGATTATATCGATAAGAATAAGATGCACGAGAGTCTTAAACTTATCCACTTTCATATTGGTAGCCAGGTTACAAAGATTCGAAGAATTAAAGTTGCTTTACGCGAAGCATCGCATTTCTACGTTCAACTTTGGAAAATGGGCTTCAAGGTTGAGTTTGTTGATATAGGAGGAGGATTAGGTGTTGACTACGATGGTACTAAATCATCAAGCAGCGAGAGCAGCATCAACTACTCCATTCAGGAGTATGTAAACGACTCAATTAGTACTTTTGTTGATGCAAGTAATAAGAATAGTATTCCACATCCAAATGTAATAACCGAATCGGGTCGCTCGTTAACTGCACATCACTCTGTTCTTATTTTTGAGGTTTTGGAAACATCATCTTTACCTGAATGGGATAATGAGGAGACTGTAGGTGAACAAGACCATGAACTGGTTCGAGAATTGTATGAGCTTTGGGATACTCTGAACCAACCTCGCTTACTCGAAACATGGCACGATGCTCAACAAATAAGAGAGGAAGCATTAGATAGATTTAGCCTCGGTTTAGTGGATTTAAAAACAAGGGCACAAATCGAACGGCTTTTCTGGTCTATTGCCCGTGAGGTGCAGAAAATTGCAAATCAAACCAAACACATTCCCGACGATTTACGTCAGCTAACCAAGATGTTATCTGATAAATATTTCTGTAACTTTTCATTATTTCAATCATTACCAGATACTTGGGCTATCGATCAGGTTTTTCCAATTATGCCTATCCATAGGCTCGATGAACAACCTACTCGCTTTGCAACCATTCAGGATATAACCTGCGACTCCGATGGTAAGATCGATAACTTTATAACAACTAAAAACTCAACTAATAACCTTCCTGTTCACTCACTAAGAGGAAAAGAGCCATACTATATGGGAGTATTCCTAGTTGGTGCATACCAAGAAATCTTGGGCGATTTGCATAATCTTTTCGGCGACACCAATGCTGTTCACGTTTCAGTTGATGAGAATGGTTATAAGATTGACCAAATTATTGATGGCGAAACAGTAGCAGAGGTGTTAGATTATGTTCAGTACAACTCAAAGAAGATGGTTCGTACCGTTGAAACTTGGGTAACCAGCTCTGTTAAGGCAGGTACAATTACGCTCGAAGAGGGTAAAGAGTTTTTATCCAACTATAGATCTGGATTGTACGGCTACACATATCTTGAATAAGAACGCTTGAAACTAAATAAAAAAACCTCTTGAATTTCAAGAGGTTTTTTATTGCGATAAGGTTATCTATTTAATACATCGAATTGCAACTCCTGCTGCTGAAGAATTGGTTGTAAGAGTTAATGCTGTATTATCGTTGTTTATATAATAAACATAAGAAATCCCAGTTCCTGCAAAATCTGATGCCCACCACATTGCAGTTCTACCAGTTTGTGTGTCGAAAGTTCCATCGCCAGCCCTGCTTAAGCTAGGATAAGCATTGAAACCCGAACTATTATCTGCTCCAACATTGGGCGAAGCCCAAGCATCAGTTCCTGGTGCTTTCATTTTACCTCCAGCAACTGTTGTACCTCCTAAATAATTGGATAATTCAATCCATTCAGCAGATGTTGGAACCCTCCAACCTGAGGGGCAAAGCCCTCGGGCATCACCAATAGTTCTCCATTTGTAAAGTCTACCATTTAGGTTTACATTATTGATATCATTATTTAAATTACAGTAAGATGAACTGAACTCTCCTAATGTTTGCCATTGCGTTGCATCTGAAACAATTGGTATTTCTTCTCCATTTCGAAAATGGGTAACCTTTAGATTGCTTGCAAGCCAAAGTTGGTTGCCAATTCTAACCGTTTTATAGATATTGCCATCGATATCCATAATTGAACTTATATCTAGTGCTATAAAGGTTTCAAAAGGTAGTCTGCTCTCCTCTAATAAAATATTTGTTTGTGAA
>JBPXJX010000562.1:0-7233 GCA_051715525.1 Bacteroidales bacterium | reverse complement strand
CGCTTTTGTTCTACGAAGATTCTCCTCCGATTGTTCCTCAAGCAATTTTATATCGACTTGACGAACAAACATGTCGTAAAAAGATAAAAACTCCTGATCGGGCTTTGCGGGCTCCTCAAGGTTAAAAAAGATGACCTCCCTGTAAAAAAAGTAGGGATTATGCATCATGTATCTGCTGCAAATCCGATCAATAAGCTGTTTTGAGTGTCGCATAACAGGGTTTATTTCTAACATCAAATTAGGGAATTAAATATGTAAAATCAATTTTTTTCTGATTGATTTGCATCATTTAAAAAGATGATTGAGGATTCCTTTAATAGGAAATAAAAAAACCCGGCATATGGCCGGGTTTTCGGGTGGAGAATGGGACTAAACCTACCCTCTATTATGCTTGTCAATATTGATGTTGTATTCACTACTCCAAATAGGTGCAAGTATTTTCGAATTCTGTCAAAGAACACCCCAAAAATAGTTCTATTAATACTTAATAAAAAGTTCTTTACTTGAGTTTTATAAACAAATCAGAACAGCAGAAGTCGACATCTATTATTTATCCACCTTCTTTTCCCAAAGTTGTGATAAGATAATATCGTCAGGTTCTGATGTTCTGAAGGGTTTTAAGCACCGTCCTTTTGTCAGTTCTTGAACCCTCATCCCAAATTCTAGATTCTACCACCAGAATACCCATCTAGATTATTGAGTAATCTTTCTTGCCAACCTTGAAATGGTTTGTTTCAATATTTTGAATAAAACCTTTTTCCCGAGATGTTACCACCAAACTATTCATTAGATAATCAGTATTTTAATAAATAGTTGTAGTAAAATACCACCAATTCGAAGAAGGTTCATTGAATATCAAATTTCAACACGTCTGTTTTAATATATAGAATAAAAATCGACCAGATGAACCCAGTTGATTTCACCAAATTGTTTAGCATTATCGACTCGATTGTCTGCTGCCTGATTGAGTGCAGAGACGAAGCAAACACCATACACTTTTTAACGGCTGGCTATTGGGGTGGTCAGATTTTGATTAAACTCGAATTGGAGGAAGATGTTTCGATATTTAGGTTTGAATTGGACTCGGAGAGAGAAGCGAAGCAAAAGATGGAATGGATTATCCAAGAAAAAAAGTTGAATATTAATGTTGTTACATATTTTTTCGATGCACCAAAAGCCAATATATCGAGCGATTTCTATAGCGACAATCAGATTCAGTATACGTTCGATGGACGGAGTCGGTCTGGTGAGCCTATCAAAATGAGTTATCGCCTGTCTACACCCGATATCAACTATCAAGATTTATGTGAAAATTACACTCATTTTTTGGAGTTACTAAGCCAAAACGACAGGAAGTTGAGTATAGTTGAAGTATCCCAAAATCCGAATAAAATTTTAAGAAAGAATAAGATACTAAGCCTACTGGATGACTGATTCCAATTTGGTGTCGGGATATTCTGATTAGAGGTTGAGGTATACTTCCCCAATCTCTTCCTCTTTAATCCCAAGGTAAATCTTAGTAATCTTTATTGATGAGTGTACAAAGAGGTCAGATAAGAGGGTCAATGACCTCTCGGAATAGTTATTTATCGCCCATACGTGCCGTCCGAGGGTTTTTCTAAACATATGTGATGAGATAGCGTTAACAGGAATAGAAAGGTTGTACTTCAATGCAATTTCCTTCAACTTTCGATTGACGTATTGGACGTTTATCGCTTTCGTTCGGGTTTTATTGACAAAGAGCAGTTCGCTATCATCGGATATGTTCATCTTATCATGCAGTCTGGTGATGATTTCAATTAGGCTGGGGTTCAGCTTAATCTTTCGAGTCTTCTTGGTTTTACCTTCAGTAATCTCAAGAACATCCGTCTTACCATAGACATCACACCAGCGCAACTTCAGCAAATCACCTATTCTTAAACCAGTATAGCACCCGATGGCAATCAGTAGCTCGAACTTAAACTCAGCATCTCTTTCTAATTTTTGTAACAAAATCAACATGGTATCCCACTCCAAGAATGATGCTTTTGTAAGTTGCCCTTTTAATGCCATACTTTTTAAGTTTTAAGGTTCAATAATGCTGGTTTGGTAACAGAACTGATACTGGATTTTACTTCAGAAATCAGGAAATATCGATATGTAACTGAATATCTATTACTTAATATTTACTACTAAGTGTCACTTACTGCAAAAATGATACTCGTTAGTTGTGGACGAAGGGGTAGAGTTTGTAAACCTTTTTTGTTTCTTGAAAATCATCTGGTAGGTCTACTCGGTAAACTGTGTCATATTTATCTAAAGTGTTGTAAATTTCAATAACAATCAGATAATTAGCATCTTCAATATCTTGGTGAACTATTTTAACAATTTTTTTATCATCCATAGACATAATTTTGGACAAATGTAGCTTGTGATGTTCCAGAAAAAAAATCAGATAAGATAGAACAGTTTACTGGCAAAGAATCATTGGATGAAGAATTTAAAATACAGAAGTAGAGAGGTTAGGGATTAAGTATCATCACTATATCAAAAAAATTAAGATTATCCGAGGTACATTATAACTACCTTTAACTTCAAATACCCTCCCCCCTCTTTTCATATCCATTTACAGTGTGTTTATTAATGTGCTAGTAATTATAATTTCTTAGCACTTTCAACAATTTCATTAAGTTCAGATTTCAACTGGGTAGAAAGACAGAAAGAGTTTAATATACTAACATAACTATCTAAGTATAATCCATAAGTAACAACAACTTTCTTCATGCTTGTGTCCATATCTCTTTCGTGATAATCTTGCAGTTCAAAAGTGAGTTTTCCAATATGTTCAAACTTGGATAAATAACTATATGACTCGTATGCTTCAAGGTATATAGCTTTGTTTTCCTTCATTAATTCCAACGCCATATCTGATATGCTAACCTTTAAAGGTTTGATGATTTCATTCTTATCCTTTTCGAAATATTCTGACCATTTTTCTTTCATTAAAGAAACATATCGAAGCCTTTCTTTGGAATTTTCAATGTTAGAAATATCTTTTAATAGAAATCTTAGGTTGTCAGCCATAAATCTATTGATATCACTTTTATAATCATTAGGTTTTGTTCGAATTAAATAGAAAAGATAATAGAATGTTATTAAATCAGACATGCATGTTCTAAGGATTATACCAATTGATATGATTGAATAATCATTCTTCTTCATATTGGGAATTAATGCAAACAATGCATTAGTAAACGAAGAGAACCTTTTGACATATAATATTTTTAGTTCATTTGTAATTTCTTTATCTTCATTCAATCGTAATTTCGAATTGAAATCATCTATTTTATGGAGCAATTGAATAAATGAATGTACATTCATCTTCAAATATTTTACTGCTATTTTCTATTTTATTTCGATATTAAGTTCCAATTTACCTTTCCACATTTGCAGCGTACACCATTTATTTTAGCACCATCGAAAGTTACTTTTAGAGCAGACTCACATCCATCGTTTGAGCATGAAAAGACATTATTACATAATTCTTTAAAAGCCGATACTACTGGAGAAAAATCTTCCTTGGAAAGGTTTGCCCATGCATTATAATGTACGGTTGTATTAATAGTCCATTGGTCTCCTAATGCTCTACTAACTATGGCTTTCCCTCCATCATCAATTATTCTCAATCTTTCAACTTCATCTTGACGATTCCATGAGTTAGCAGATGCTTTTGCCTTACTTAAAAGGTCATTGTAAGTTCCAATTGCTGCTGGTAGGAAATCACCAAGACTACCACCATCATCAAGGGTATATGGTACTTTTGCTCTTAAATTATGGCATACAAAACGTGTAAATTCTTCCAATCCATTTCTGAGTTTTGCAGAAGCTGCGCTTATATCATTCTTTCTTAAATCCTCTTCTATTCTATTCCACACATCAGCTTCATAGTGTATCTTAGGCCCAGCATCTACACTCCAATCAAAGAATTTCAGCATTTGTTTGCTGTTTACTAATCCTTCACTTCGAATTTGATTTGCCCAAGTCGTATCATGAGTTGTTATAATGAATTGTTTATCTGGAAAGTTACTAGCTAATACAGAGCAGAATGCTCGTCTGTGTCCAGCATCTACTGACATCACCACATCATCTAAAATCACCAAATCAATCAGTCCAGTATTAAGGTGTTCAGAAAGAGCCAAAAATAGACATACGCCCATACTGTCTTGATGTCCTTCACTATGCATGGCATTTGGTGGGTGTAATCCTCTGCCATAAAAGTCAACTTTCATTTTTAGACCCGAATCCTGTGGAGTAAAGCATGCATTAAAATCTTTTTCATCAGCACCATGCATTTCCTTATAAAGTCCAACAAATCTATCTTTAATTTTATCATATAGACTTTCAAGAACTTCATCCCTAGAGTCAACATACGCTTTACCTAAATCTGTTGCTCTATTAAAAATTAACAGAGCATTTTCGTAAGAAACTTGGCTTTCTTCAATAATCTTTATTCTTTCAACCAACTTGGTGAGATTATCCCATGCTGTCTGTTCTGGTGTTGACTCAGGGAATAACCTTCTAATTTCTTCTTCAAATACTTCCAATTCAGCATCAAAAGAATCTGGTGAAAATAACTTTATCACGGCACTATTTGGAAAATTTTCATTATCATAATTTTCTAAAGGATTTGCCAATGCCCTTGAAAGATTAGATAAAGATAAACCCCATTTATCTAAACTAAGTAAAACTCTTGTTAAGATTACGTTGGATTTAGATGTATCGGATAAAGATATCGGTCTTACCAATTCATGTATTTGTTGTAATTTTAACTTAAATGCTTTTGCATAATTATCAATTACTTCGCAGTTTTTGGCAATTTCTGTTTGATTGGCAAATTCATTATCAACTCGACCTTGTAAGTACTTACTCAATTCACCAACGGGCCAGTCCTTATCACATAACGGACATTCCCCTGTTTCTCTTAAAAGTTTTATACCATCCTTTGTGAACGAATACCTTTTGGCATTCCAGTTAACATGTTTGTCTTCTTTGGTTTTTGTTATTATTGATTTTAAGGAATTATCAGCTTTGTTGACCTCACTTGAAATCATAGCAATTTCCGATGATTTAAGTTTATTAATTCGCTCGGATAAAGCTGTATGACTCACACTCAATGGATTTATTTTTACTCCTGTAATCCCTGATTGAATTCCTTGTGAAGACAAAACATCAATCTTAGCACCACTTAACTTTTCACGTTGTTCATTAATAAAGTTAAGAACCTCATCATTATTGAAGTTAGTCTTACTAGTAATTGACAAAACAGATTGCTTCGCCTTTTCTAGACCTTCCTTAGCAGAATTTAACTCACGTTTACTTTCATTGAAAACCTTAACTAAGTTTGTTCTTGTATCTTCAAGTTCGACAAGTTTTAGTACCTTCTGAATTTCTTGCGCCCTAGTCGATGATTTTGATGTAATGAGTTTTAAGACTTCTCTTCTAGTAAAAACATATTGTCCACGGTTTAATAATTCAAGAATTGGTAATAATTGAGTTTCATATTTAACGTCATATATTAATTCATTAGGCTTTTGCATTTTCCTATGAATAATCACTTTGTCTTCAATCCTAGGTACTTTTATTTCAGCTATAACTTCCACCTTACTCAAATCTGATATCATATCGATGTGTGGGCCATAATCTCTTAATGATACATCTTCAGTTCCTTCACCAATTAGTCTAGCTATTTTACCTGTCAACAAAAAATCAAGTGCATCAATAACTGCACTTTTACCAGAACCATTAGGCCCATAAATGACAAAGGATTTACCTTTAGGTTCAATTTGGAAGTCAGGAATTCCACGGATATTTTTAATTTCCAGTTTTAGAATTTTCATCTTCAGTATCTTTTGTTGTTTTTGAAATAAGCTCATAAACTTCAGCCTTATTCTTCAAGTCAATATCCTCTATTTTGGTTAATATGCCTTGAGGGAAGAACTCAGAACTATTGAGTTTAACAATCATTCTTTCAATTATTTGTTCTGATATAGATTTTTCTATTTGTTGGGAATCACTCATAACGGTAATGTTTAATTTATATTTATCGTGAATATTTCATTATTTAAGGCAATTATCATATTTTTGTCTACTTTCATTAATAAATTGTTATTTACATATTTAGATTGTGTGGTTTTTCATTAATAAACATAGGATTTCACTTACTTTCTGAAACTCATCACTCTTATAAATAACTCCATTTTTCTCTTTTAAATACAACTTTCGATTCACCTCAAACATTATCCCCATGACATTCTTATCAATCTGATAGAATTTACTTGGTATCATTGTTCCAGAGTAAGGTCTATTTATTCCAACTGTATAACCATTACTTTCAAGAAATCCTTTTGCTTTTTTAACCAGTTCTAATGGTGTATGGTAATCATCCATACCAATACAAAAGTCTGGTCGTGGGACAGTCTTATCTTTATCTCTATTAAATGGTTTATCAGAGAATGAGTGGCAATCAATTAGTAAGACTTTACGAAACTCATGAAGAATCTGGTTAGTTAACTCATTAAGATTTTCATGGTGTTTGTCGTAGTATTCTATTTTGATTTTATTTCGCAAATCTTCACTAACCAACCTCATATGTTGACCCCTATCCAGATGAGTATAACACATCCCCATACCAACCTTAGACATTACTTCCAGATTATCATCAGAAAATCTTTCTACATCGCAAAATAATCTAGAGAATTGAGCAATTATCCTATGATAGGGAAAATCAAAAAGTTCATCGGTGAACCAATCGGTTAAAAGGTTTAATTCTTGCTGAATGGTTTCCCTAGAAACAACGAATCCTTCGTAATTAGGAATAAATGTTGAAGAATGTGGGATATGAAGAATTACGTTTTGCATAAATTTATTTAATCCTTTCGATTGAAGAACTTGAATAATTCCATTGTAAATGAGCCAAACAGATTAATAAAAACTAAATATACTAAACGTTTAATGATATAACGATTGATTTAGTTACTATTTTGAGACATAGGAATATCACTAGCAGAACAACCCTAATGAAAAGCAATTGAAGTTTGATTTGTAAATACATCAAGGTTATTTTGTATCTTACGGTTTTAGTTTGAGACATAAGTTGGACTTATAAATATTCAAAAGAGCATAAGGTATGTATATTGAATTCATAAAAATATTCTAGCGTTACAAAAAAGGATTGAACTATGAAAAAAATGAGAA
>JBPXJX010000561.1:0-1295 GCA_051715525.1 Bacteroidales bacterium | reverse complement strand
TTTCAGCTGTTCGAGGTTTTTCTCAATATTCTCAGTAACCTTTAATGTGTTGATGTTTGGCTGTTTAGATATTGATATTATAACTGCAGGTTTGCCATTTTGCGAGGCATGCCCCATTTTAACAGCATTGCCGATCTTTACTTCAGCCACATCACTTATATAAACTGGCTTTCCTTTGTTTATTTTGATGAACGATTTACCCAATTCCTCAATATCAGATGTTCGAGCAATGCCACGAACGTTATACTCGTTCCCATATTGCCTTACAACACCTCCGTTGGAATTCATGCTGATACCACTGCAAATGCTGGTTAACTCGTCAAGGGTAACATTGCTATTCATCATCCTAATTGGGTCGGCAAGTATTTGGTACTGTTTGTATTCACCTCCAATAATGGTAACCTGAGAAACGCCACCAGTTGCAAGAATAACTGGTTTTACATTCCATTCGGCAATGGTTCGTAAGTCCATCATAGTTGTTGAATCTGACTGAAGGCCAACGAAAAGAATTTCGCCCATTACGCTCGATTGTGGTGCAAGAGTTGGCTCAAGGCCACTGGGAATAGTTGAAGTAAGTGAAACCATCTTTTCGCTTACTATTTGGCGGGCTTTAAATATGTCGGTTCCCCAATCGAATTCAATCCAAACAAACGAGAATCCTTGCATTGATGCTGACCGAACTCTACGAACATCGGTAGCTCCGTTTACAGCGGTTTCAATCGGGAAAGTAACAAGTCGTTCTACCTCTTCAGCAGCCATTCCATGGGCATCAGTCATTACTACAACGGTTGGAGCTGTTAGATCTGGAAACACATCAACATCCATTTTACCAGCTGTATAGGTTCCAATAACCATTAGAACAATAGCGCTCAGCAGGATAAAAAGTTTATTACTTAATGAGAATTTTATAATCTTGTTAAGCATAATTTTTTGATTTTAAATTTACCCTAGTGAACGTGGCCAGCATGTGGGTCGAGGCTGTTTGAAACGGCTGCAAGTTTTACTAAAATTGCTCCTTTAGTTACCACCCTTTCGCCATTTTTAAGCCCTTTCTTAATCATAGTATTGAAACCATCAGAAGGGCCAACTTCAACTTCCCTCTTTTCGAAAAGTTCGGGAGTGAGTTGAACGAAAACTGCATAATACCCCTGTTCTTCGATTAAAGCAGAATTAGGAACTGATAAGCAGCTGTTTTGAGATTTTGTGTTAATAAAAAGTTCTACAAAACTTCCAGGAATTAAACTTTCATTAGCATCGACCTGAAATGTAACTGGGAGTAAGTAGCTGTTTCCGCT
>JBPXJX010000560.1:0-2913 GCA_051715525.1 Bacteroidales bacterium | reverse complement strand
TACTTATAGACCTTTTATTTACTCAAACAACATCTTTGATTTTGGATTAGCCGATACAATTGGAAGTCTTGTTTCTGTAATTGGGGTCTGTTTCTTCTTTTGGGCTTTTAAGTCATATTCGAATAAAGAAAAGAATAGACACATAATAATTACAGTTCTAACTTATTCTTTGATTTGGGAACCGATGGGGTTGATTGGATTGCATGGAACATTTGATTGGAAAGACATTATTGCTTCGTTTATAAGCGGATTATTGACTTTTCTCTTGAAAGAAATAATTGATAAAAAATCTGTCAGCAACGACATGAAAGCCAGAACAGATAACTCAATGACTAATTAGACCTTGAAATGCACGTAGCACAACAGCTGCTAAAATCCATTGGGGCTGATATTTAGAAAGGGTTTATTTTGTATATTGGCATTTGTTTAACGTGGGACAACGATGCTGCTTCGAACTCCCCAACGCATTTTAGCAGCAAACGTTGGCGTTAATTTATTGACATGAAGACACTTTATTACATTTTGATTATTAGTTGCGTATTTCTATCATTTTGCAAAAATGAAATGAAAGATAAGTCTAAAAGTACGTATAGAACAAAAAAGACATATTTACAGGTGGATAGCGGTTCAACGAACTTATCTCGTGTAGAAAAATTCGACAAATTAGGGAAACCAATTGAAACGATAGGATATTCTTACAATAAGAAAAATAATGAAAACAAAATATCTTTCATTTGGAAATTTAACACTTATGGAAAACATATTGAATCTATTAATTACTCAGAGCAGAACGATTTAGTTAAATCAATTGTCCGAGTTTTCTACGACTCATTAAATCGAGCCATTATTTATAAAGAAATGTCATTTGAATCAAATAAATCGGGTTTAAAGGTGGTAGATTGTTCATATAACCATAATAACTTAATTGAGGAAGAGGTTCAAATTGAAAACTATCCAGCAGATACAACAATTACAAACTATAAATATGATTTTAAAAATAGGTTAATAGAAACAAGAATTAAACATAAATTTAAAGACAAATTTGGCTTTACAATTGAAAATGTTTATGAGAATGACTCACTAACCAAGAAGTATTCATATGAGGAGAATGGATTAAATAGGCATCTCACTGACTCAATTGTATACCTGAAAGACAACAAAATTATTTATAAACTATTTCCACGAAAAGAATATGACAAACAGACTTTCTATTATGAAAATAATTTGATTACTAAAGAAATAAGTGAAAGCATGGAAATATATTATACTTACAATAAACAAAAATATTTAATACGAAAAGAAATGATACTTCATCATAATGGAGGAATGCTCGATTTACCAAGTCCTTCACAGAAATATATTTACACTTATATTTATGAATAAATAAACTAACGCCAACAGCTGCTAAAAAACACTGGGGCAGATAGTTAGATAAGATTTATTTTTGTATATTGGCAACTATTTTAACGAGGGACAAGACTGCTGCTTCGAACTCCCCAGCGATTTTTTAGCAGCAAACGTTACAAGCAAGTTTAAAGAAAATAATGACCTGATTATATGAATCGTAAAGAGATTTATTTCGAGACAATTACTTCTGACTTTTATTTCCTCTTAAGAAATTTCAACTTCTTACTTATTTTATTCATAATCTACTATATAATGCATGACCCGAGCAATGTGACAATTAATCTAATATTACAATTCTTTTGGACTTCACTTATGCTTATCGTTTTATATCTTTTTTTAAGAAAGATGAATTGTGAACCCTCATATCTTAAGATAATCAATGACAAAATAATTCTAAGAAATTTCATTTTCTTTAAGATAAGAAAACTAAAAATTGAACAGGTGGTTGGATTTTCGTCAATAAGGGTTGTAAAGATTAGCACTCATCACTTCATTAAAGAATTTCACCCAGCTTATGTGCTTTACCTTAATGACAACTCAAAGAAATTGTTAATAAAATACAATTTTAAGAATTTCGATAAAATCAAATCCAATTTACAAAAAGCAGGAATTAAGTATTTAGGAATAGAAAATGTGAATTGGAAGGGTTCGAAGCATAAATACAAATACGACTTATAGATTTTTAAACTTTGCACGAGCGAAAAGAGATATTAAACCAGCTTGTAACAGCTGCTAAATTTCAGCCGGGCGGATTTCGCAAAGCGAAATTTTTCCTACCTTGGTATCTAAATTGTCGTGGGACAAAGACGTGGCCATCTTCATCCCGACCGACAATTTAGCAGCAAACGTTAGCGGTTATTATTCTCGATAATTAACATAAAAATTAACTAAAAACAAACATTATGGATGCAACAGATAAGAAAATTGGGAATATTAAATACAAGGGTATTATTTATGAGGTAATATGGAACCTACAAACAAAAGATGTTAAATGCATTAATCAAAGAGGGGAAGAAATTCAATATGGAGATGCAAAAGCACAAAAAGAAAGTGAAGTTTTAAATTGCGCAAAGTCTATGCTTGAAACTAGTGGATTATAAAAACTAACAAAATTTAAACTCATGAAAACAAACAAAACTCAATTCGAAAAAATTCAATTAGGAGTATTTAATCCTATTAAGTACTTACTACTAATTTCTATCGTACTTTTATTTGTTGGTTGTGCTTCGATTGGCGTCTCAGTTACAAAATCTTATCCTGCAAAAAATAAAGATTGTAAACTTGAGATATTTTATGACAAAACTGAAATAACTAGACCTTATGTCATAATCGCTGTAATTGATAGTCGGACTGGCACAACATTATTTCACGACAGGACTGTTGCAGGTGCTGTAAATATTGCAAAACCAAAAGCATGTGAAGTAGGAGCAGATGCTATTTTAGTTGAACAACAAGAAAAAGAACAGGCTAACTTAGCTACTTATGGTGCAGGTAAAGCTATTATTA
>JBPXJX010000559.1:0-1846 GCA_051715525.1 Bacteroidales bacterium | reverse complement strand
CGGTCGACATGAAATTTGTTATGTCATTAGGCTGCATCAAAATGAAGATGTTACCTGAGGAGGTTATTAACGCAGTAACAATAAATAGCGCTTATGCTATGGGAATAAGCGATACGCATGGAAGCATTGCTAAAGGTAAGGTTGCTAATGTTTTTATTACAAAACCAATACCATCGTATGAATTTATGCCTTATGCTTATTCCACTAAACTAGTTGATATTACAATTTTAAACGGAAAAATCATAAACAATGCGTAATCTAATTATAATAGTACTTGTTGGGGTAATGGTTATCTCATCGGGTTTTGTTGGGATCGATAGGGTTGAGCATAACTCAAAAAGCCAACAAATTAGCTCCGAAATGGTTGCTAATGGTCTTCTTGAAGCGTTAAAAATAGGTGCTAAGAAATCTTCCGAGAAAGCATCTGCAGTTGATGGATTTTATAAAAATGCTGAGATTTTCATACCTGTTCCAAAAGATGCCCAAATAGTTAAGACTGCTCTTGAGAAAACTGGAATGAAAAAGCAGATAGCTGATTTTGAACTTTCAATGAATCGTGCAGCCGAGGAGGCTTGCAAAAGCGCATTGCCTATCATGCTTGATGCAATTAAGGGTATTACATTTACCGATGCCCTAGCCATTCTTAACGGATCAAAAGATGCCGCAACTATATACCTGAAGGATAAAACAAAGTTTAAACTTCAAGATGCATTCAAGCCAATTGTGAAAGCTGCAATCTCAAAAGTAAAGGTTACAATGTATTGGGAGAAGGCAGCTAGCTCATATAATAAAATTAATTTTATACCGGGGAGCAAGAAAATAAATCCTGATTTAGAGGCCTATATTACTGAAAAAGCTATTGATGGCCTATTTAAGCTAATAGCAAAAGAGGAGGCACAGATTAGAGAGAATCCTGCCGCTCGTACAACCGATTTACTAAAAAAGATTTTCAACTAGTATTAATAAAAGAAACTAGTTATCGAATCTTATATGGAGTCAATCTGAAATATACCTTTATATATATAGCACCTTTTAACTTTTATTAACACTATGGATAAAATAAAACTTATTGAATGTGTGCCCAACTTTAGCGAAGGGCGCGATATGACAATTATTAAACAGATTACCAATGAGATTGAAGCTGTTGAAGGCGTAAGATTGATTGATGTTGACCCCGGGAAAGCAACTAATCGGACAGTTGTTACCATTGTTGGAACACCTGATGAGGTTTGTGAAGCCGCATTTCGAGCTGCAAAGAAAGCATCAGAGCTAATCGATATGAGTAAACATACAGGGGCTCATCCGCGCTTTGGCGCAACCGATGTTTGTCCACTTGTTCCTGTTTCTAATATAACTATGGAAGAGGTTGTTGTATATGCACGTAAACTTGCTAAACGTATTGGCGATGAGTTAAACTATCCGGTTTACTGTTACGAGAGTGCTGCATCAGAAGAGAAACGTCGCAACTTGGCAAACTGTCGTTCAGGTGAGTACGAAGGTTTATCTAAAAAAGTTCAGGATCCTTCTTGGAAACCCGATTTTGGACCTGCACATTTCAATGCAAAGACTGGTGCAACGGCTGTTGGTGCGCGTAATTTCTTAATTGCTTACAATGTAAACCTAAACACAACTTCGACTCGTAGGGCAAATGCGGTTGCATTTGATATTCGCGAAAAAGGCCGCCCTGTTAGAGTTGGTAATCAGGTAACTGGTAAAATTGCTTTAGATGAGAAAGGTAACGAAATTTGGACACCAGGTTCTCTAAAGGCTTGCAAAGCAATTGGTTGGTTTATTGAGGAGTATGGTGTTGCACAGGTTTCAATCAACTTAAAGATCGGAAGAGCGT
>JBPXJX010000558.1:0-16210 GCA_051715525.1 Bacteroidales bacterium | reverse complement strand
CTTCCGATCTCGATAATAGAAATCTGATAATCGGTTCGGAAATTTTTTGTTTTCTACCATACCCCCTCACACTGTGCATAGTATAAACAATCTTTTTTCGTGAAACTATTGCCGCAAGTGCAATAAATAGATTAAATGAATGAAAATGGATAATATCATATTGCTTAAATAGCTTGACAAGTTTTATATATTTAATTATATTAAAATCGTATGCACCTTTAATATTGCCATAGTACAACTTAAGTCCGCTTTTTTCGAACAGGCCAACCATTTCGCCCTTTTTCCGTGCAAATACGATTGATATATCGAGTTCTAAATTTTCGCTTTGGCAAGTGGCAAGGTCAAGCACTAATTTCTCTATCCCTCCAAATTTTGCTGCTCCAAGTATATGAATAACCTTAATCATCCCCGCTTTCCAATTAGTTTTAAGGGATTTCCCATATAAATGCCATAAGGAATAGTTTTTGAATTACGGAAAACCATTGAGTTTGCCCCAATTATTACCCCATCTTCAATTTTTGCACCTCGAAAAATCGAACAGCCAAGGCTAATTTGAACGTCATTTCCTATGATAATCTCTTCTGAAATAGTTGGCTGATTCCACATGGTTTCTTTTTTAGACACACCATGATCTGTGTCACGTATACTACAAAATTCGGCTACTCCAGAATGCTTTCCTATACTTACCGATGAACTTACTGCAATTACGATATCCTGTGTTAATTTTGAATAATCATCTAAAAAAAGTTTTCCGCTTTTTTTAATTTGGATTGTTATGTTTGTGCCTATTGTTACATAATCACCAATTATAATGTTTCTGAAAGGTACAGCCCTAAAATTTGGCCAAGAATTACACCGGATTCTCTTACCGACCTTACAACCATGCGATAATAAGTATAATTTCAAAAACCAGCCTCGAAAAATGGTTAACCGGTTTCGAAAAACTACATGGATTTTATATATTACTTTAGAAATCATTATACTAGTTTTCTCATTTGTTGAAGTTCTGTTTTATACCCCATTTTCTCCCAAAATTTTATACCGCCTTGGTTTCCCAATAATACTTGCAACTCGACACTAACTACCTTTTGTTCAGCAAACCATACTTCTAGTGCTTCATATAAACCCAAAGCAATACCTGTTTTCCGATATTCTGGCAAAAGGTATATTCCATCTATAAATCCAACTTTCCCTCCACCAAGAAAGCCGGGAAGTAATTTGATATAACCTGATGAAAATCCAATAAGAATGCCATCTGACTCTGCAATATATACATTGGCTAACTTACCAAGTTTTAGTTTGACCGAATCAAGCCAAAAAGTTTCTCCATTATTTGCTAATGGTAACATTAATCCTTGATCATTCATTCCTTCATAAAATAATTTATAAAGTAATAGTAATTGATCAAAACGATCAAAGTCTTTTTGTATTTGAGTAACCTTAATCATTTATTTCGCACAATTAACAAAACCACCTATGGTTGTAAATACTTCTGGCTCATATTCGCTAAAATCTACCTCAACGCCAAATTTTTCTTCAACCTCAACAATTAAATTCATAAAATCCATTGAGTCGAATAAACCTGAGCCTGTAATACTAAAACTTTCATTTACTTCCTCCGCAATTTCAATTTCAAATTGTTTGGCTTTTCGTTGAATTTTATCCTTAATAAAAAGAACAATTTCGTTACGCTTTTCCATTTTTATTCCTCCAATAATTTTTTAAGTTCCTTTTTATCGACCTTGCCATTGGTGTTAAATGGCAATTGTTCCAAATATATAATTCTTTTAGGGATCATATATTCAGGTAGTTTTTTTTGCGCTTGAGCCAATATTTCTGAATCAGGCATTTCCTTTTTCCCAAGTACAAAGGTAACAGTTCCCTCTGCAATTCCATTATTAACAGGGTGCGCAACAGCAACAACCCGAATAGAGGCTGTAATATCTAAAATCACCTTTTCAATTTCCTGCAATTCTACCCTATACCCTCTAATTTTTACCTGATCGTCGATCCTACCAAGGTAAAAAATACAACCCTCCTTGTTCTCCTTAACCAAATCGCCCGTTCTGTACCAAATATCGTTTGAATTATTGGGTATTTTAATGTATTGCTCGGCCGTTTTTTGCGGATTACCAATATAGCCAGCAGTAACTTGTACTCCAGAAATAATTAGCTCACCTTCGCTACCAAATGGAACTGGCTTAAAATCAGTATCAACGATTAAGTATTTATGCGTGTTAAATACGGGACCTAAAGGAACAATGTTGTTTATTGATTCTATTTCACTAATTCCCTTTTTCCATACATAGTCAGTAATATTTATAGTAACCTCCGTTGGTCCATAGTAGTTGATTAATGTTGAATTGGGTGCTGCATCTTGAAATTTTGCAGCCAAATCGGCGGGTAATGCCTCGCCTGAAAATATGCTGTATCGAAGTTTAGGAAATATGTTTGGCTTTAGCATTTTGGTTATCACCATAAACGAAGCAATTGATGGTACTGAATACCAAACCGTCAAGTTCTTATTTACAATAAATTTGGCAGGAGAGAGTAAATCATTGGTTGGCACAACAACTAATCGAGCACCTGCGTTCCATGTAACCCAGATATCATGCTCACTTGGATCAAAGGTGGTGTCGAACGCTTGTGAGCAAATATCATCAGAGCAAACAGGGTATTTATCTTGCACAAAATCAATATAGGCTTTTAAATTGGAATGGCTTACAGGAATCCCTTTGGGTTCGCCTGTAGTTCCCGAAGTAAATAAAATATATACAGGTTGCTCTAAATTTACCTCACAAATACTATTATCTGATATTGCCTCCTTCAAATCTTCGTAAAAAAATACTTTATGTTTATAGTTATTATTCCTTTTCTCTTCGGGCATAATTATAACAACATCTTTTTCTAAATAAGGAATAATTTGAGATATAAGGTTTTGGAATTCAGATGCAACAATAAGTATTTTACACCCAGAAATATTAATCATTTTAATTAGCCTATCAACTGGAAATTTTGGGTTAAAAGGCATATAGCTCATACCGCTTTTTAATGTTGCCAAGATTCCGCTATAAACATATAAACTTCGATATGCAAGTATTCCAACTACTGTAGAGTCAGATACTTTTTTTGTAGTGGATAATATTGTAGAAAGCAAAGAAGCTTCTGACCATAATTCCTTATAACTATATTGCTTACCTTGAACCTCTAATGCGATAGATTCCGATCTTCCTTCAACATTATTTTTAAAACGATCAACAATATTATTCATTGCTTCTATTCTTTATTTTTAAATACTCTTCCGGTTCATCAGCTACCAGTTCTAAAAGCAAGCCTCCTGTTTGAAACGGGGATAAAAATGTTACGATATGATTTAGTTTGGGAGCCAAATATATTTCTCCGTTTATTTGATGATAACCTTTTGCCTTAAAATAATCAATTCCTTCACTAAGGCTTGTAACCTCTAATGCAATGTGATGCAGAGGTGTTGTAGGGTTCATTTTATAAAAATTGTTTACAATACTATTATCGTTCAAAGGATCAACTATTTCAATATCAATATTTGGAAACGAAAAATACTCACAATTAACATTAATTGCATTTACATTTCCCTCCCAAGCCCTTGTAATTCCGATTTTATTAAACAATCGTCGAATTTTATTTGACTGACGAGATACTATTGCAATATGATCGACCCTGATTATTGGAGATTTCTCATTCATAAATAGTTTATAATTTATCTGTGTTATTTTTAGGTATTATTAAACAACTTTATTATTCTTACTATTCTCCTTCTTAATAATTTCATAAAATAACTTATTGTACAAAAAATTTTAATAAAAAGATAATTAATATAATTGTTTGTTTCTTGTCTATAGAATTTGAGCGCTTCGAATGATGCGTATATAAACCCTCTTCTCGCCCACAATAAAGCAATATATTTGTATATATCTCCGAGTTTTCTATTTCCAGACGATTGAAGCAAGATTTTACTCGGTATAAGATTTAGTGCATCTATGCCATATCTATTTGATTCATATTTGTGCTGTTTAATGTTTCTAAACGTTGCCTGCTCCCCATGGCTCCTAGATTTAACAAGTATTGTTGGTAAATGGTATGGGTCAACTAACAGCCCTAATTTTAAAAATAATTCAACATCAGATGTGTGGGGTTTGTTTAGCGTAAAATAACCAACCCTTTGTAATAATGATTTATGAATTAAAACGGTGCACCCGTTAACAGGGATATTCACAAGCATTCTGTAAACAAACTCGTGTGAAGCTATTTGAGGATTATTTACAAACCGAATATGTTTAGTGTTTTGGTCAACAATCTCATAATTGGAGTATATAAACGCTTCGGTTGGTTTTGGTAGCTGGCTTAATACTTTTACCTGCTCTTCAATTTTATTGGGATAGTAAACATCATCGTGGCTAAGCCACGAAAAGTAATCGCCCCTCATTTTCTCGATACCAAGGTTTAGCGCCGATGATTGTCCCCCGTTTTCTTTGGCAAAGTACCGAATTTTATCGCCATACGATAGGGCTATCTCCTCGGTATTATCCTTTGAGCCATCGTTTACAACAATTATTTCATTGTTAGTGTATGTTTGGGCCAATGCACTATCAATGGCCTCGCGCATATAGTTTGAGCCATTGTAAACCGGAATAACAATTGAAACAAGAGGGTTAAAATTCTCCATTAATTTTATACTTTGAATGTTTCCAAAAATAAATAAAAGTTAAAAAATACATCATTTCGTGCGCACTTTGCCTTTCCTTCATTGCGAGCGTTTTTTGCATTCCGTCATTGCGAGCGTACTTTGCGAAGCAATCTCGTTGAAGCATTGTTAAAGATTGCCACGCCCCTTCGGGTCTCGCAATGACGAGGCGGAAAAGATTGCTTCATCCCTTCGGGCTTCGCAATGACGATGAAAATTTAAATGGTATTTCTAATTCCTTATTTTTCAATTCCATGCCACTTGTTGCTAAGCTTTGCAGTGCCAACAATTAAATTTAGCACCCTTTGCGAAGTATTCTTAATTGTATAATCGGCAGGTATCTCCTTATAATCCTGCGCTACCGAAAGTGATACTGCCTGCATAACCGTTTCAGCATCGATTCCAGTTAAAATGATACTGCCTGTATCCATGGCCTCGGGGCGTTCTAAAGCATTTCGCAGTGTAACCGCGGGGAACGAAAGAATAGCCGACTCTTCGCTTATGGTTCCGCTATCGGATATTACGCAAAACGAATTCTTCTGCAATTTCACGTAATCGAAGAAACCGAATGGTTTTAAAAACATTATCCGGTCATCGAACTTAAACTCCAACAGATCAATCTGCTTTCGTGCTCTTGGATGGGTCGAAACAACTACGGGTATATTATACTCCTTGGCCAACGCATTGAGAATATCTAATATCTTAATTAAATTGAAGTGATTATCCACATTCTCCTCGCGGTGAACGCTAACAACAAAATATTTATTCGCCTCAAGTTTCAAGTTCTTTAATATTTCCGATTGGTCAATCTTATCCTTAAAAGTGCTTAAAACCTCAAGCATAGGCGAGCCTGTTAAATAAATTCGGCGGTGTGGTAACCCCTCGCTAAGCAAATGACGACGAGCATGCTCGGTATACACCAAGTTAAAATCGGCAATATGGTCAATTATTTTTCGGTTAATCTCCTCCGGAACATTAATATCAAAGCATCTATTCCCCGCCTCCATGTGGTAGATGGGAATTCGTAATCGTTTTGCAATATAGGCCGATAGGCACGAGTTGGTATCGCCCAGAACCAAAAACGCATCGGGTTGCTCCTGCTTGATTACCTTTTCGGTTTTTGAAATAATATCGCCAACGGTATTCCCCAGACTCGAAACATCAGCGTTGAGAAAATGATCGGGTTTTCGGATGCCCAAATCGTTGAAAAATATCTCGTTCAGCTCATAATCGTAATTCTGCCCGGTGTGAACAAGAACCAGGTTAACATGCTTATCGAGTAGTGTCAGTACGCACGATAGCCGAATAATTTCGGGACGCGTACCAACAATGGCCATTACTTTTAGTGTATGTTTCATAGATTATTTTTAATAGCGTTTGGCTTTTAGCTTTTAGCTTCTAGCGATTAGCAGCCAGCGGTTGGCTTTTTGCAGATGGCTTCTAGCGGTTAGCGTTCAGCTTTTAGCATTCAGCTTTTAGCATTTAATCAACTAATGGCTAACTGCTAATAGCTAACTGCTAATAGCTAACGGCTAATGGCTAACTGCTATTTTCGATTCAACGTTTTTATTAGAGCAACAAGCATTTTTTTAACCTCATTTATTTTCTCAATATACTTATCTGTAGCCTCTTTGCTCATGTAATTAAGATCTCCACTCAATAAAATAAGATATTCTGTCTCGCTTGCAGATCCCATCGCAATTTGCACAAATCGAGCAAAATCCTTATCGCTACCTCGTCCACACCCTTCCGATAGGTTCGTAGGTATAGAGGATATTGCGCGCCTAAGCTGAGAAGTAATTCCATAAACCTCCTCTTTTGGAAATAAAGTCGTCTCTTTATAAATTTCAGTAGTTAAACTATGGCTTTTATGCCAAACTTGTAAAGTTCTAAAATCTTTCATTTACATTATCTAATGGCTAAATGCTAACCGCTAATGGCTAATGGCTAATGGCTAATGGCTAACGGCTAATGGCTAACGGCTAATGGCTAAATGCTTTCAAAAAATGTATCCGGATCGGCAGGATCAAACGGTTCGTTAATCCAAAATAGGGTTAACAGCTCGCTGTCTCCTACATTAGTAATATTATGGGTATACCAGATAGGCATATCAACAAAGGCAGGATTTGTGCCCGATAGGGAGAACGAGTGAACCTCATCCGATCCAATTTTGCGCAAGCATATTTCCGCTTCGCCCTGTATAACAATAAACCGTTCAATTTTACGAGTATGAAAATGGTTTCCCCTAGTTATGCCTGAATGTGTTGATGAGAACGAAAACTGCCCCCCAATTTCGGTTCGAATGGTTTCAACAAAACTTCCCCGATTATCGGTATTTTGTGTTAATAAACCAGGATTGAACTTACTACAATCAATAAATGATCTAAACGTATTGAATAGATTAATGTCAAACTTATCTTTTAAAAGCGGAATTCTTTTGCCTAATAAATACTCGTTTCTATAGATTTTCAGCTTACTAAGAATTTCTGTAACCGAAATCTGTATAGTATGAGCAATGCGAATTTCAGGATTATTTTTGGGCTCAGCTATTATCAGCTTAAATATCTCGTGGCATAAGTCACCCACAAAGATTAGCGGCAATGTGGCGTCGATTTCAATTTTTGGCTCTTCGCCAATAATGAGCTGATGCGAAAAAGTTGCGACAACCGAATTATAGTAAGGTTTTCCAAATGGACCAAACACGTTGGGTATGATTAATCCGGTAAAACGCGCGTTGTTTTCAACAGCCCATGCCTCCAGCATTTTTCGCCCTTGAAGTTTCGATTTCCCGAATGGATTATCTCTCTCCTCCTGAATTGACGAAGCGAATAAAACGTAAGGCTTTGAATTGGTGCGCTTGAGCGATTGGATAAGCTTATCGACTAGTAAAATATTGGTATCGAATATTTGCTGTGGATCGTTATGCCTATTTAATGCTGCAAGATGAATAATTACATCGCACGAAGCCACAAATGAATCGAGGGTTTGGCTATTATCAAAATAATTATCGTGAAACTGAATGCGCTCAACTTGATCTTTAAAAAGACCAAAAAAATTATAGAGGTGTGTTCCTAAAAAACCGGCCTGTCCGGTTATTCCAATTCTTATCATTACTATGCTTTATGAATATCGTCGCGAATAATATCGAGTTTTAGCAATAGATTTTTCATCGCCTCAACATCTAAGCGCATTGTATTATGCGATGTATAATCCTCAACTTTCGCCATCTCAGAATCGCCCTCGGTGAAGTATAGATTATAGTTTAAATCCCTTATATCGGCAGGAATTCTGTAATATGCACCAAGATCTTCGGCTTTAATCATCTCTTCGGAGTTAACCAAGGTCTCATAAAGCTTCTCGCCATGACGAGTTCCAATTACCTTTAGCTCTGTGTTTGTGCTATATAATTCAATCATAGCCTGAGCCAGCGTTTTAATGGTTGCAGCAGGCGATTTCTGTACAAAAATATCACCCTGATTGGCATTCTCAAAAGCGTAAAGAACCAGCTCAACCGCCTCATCGAGAGTCATCATAAAGCGACTCATTTCGGGGTTGGTTAGGGTAAGCGGTTTGTTGGCCTTAATCTGCTCAATAAAGAGTGGGATTACCGAGCCACGCGATGCCATTACATTACCATACCTTGTGCAGCAAATAAGCGTTTGGTTTTCGCTTAACGTTCTCGATTTAGCTATTGCTATTTTCTCGCTCAGCGCCTTAGTTAAGCCCATAGCATTTACAGGGTAAACCGCTTTATCGGTACTTAATACTATTACCTTTTTAACACCATTGGCAATGGCTGCATCAAGAACATTTTCGCACCCAATGATATTTGTTTTGACCGCCTCAAGAGGAAAAAACTCGCACGAAGGAACTTGTTTTAGCGCTGCTGCATGAAAAACATAATCGACCCCCGCCATAGCGTGCATAATGCTACTCTTTTCGCGAACGTCGCCAATATAGTACTTCACTTTACTTGAGCTATACTCCCTGCGCATATCGTCCTGCTTCTTTTCATCGCGACTAAAGATTCGAATTTCGCGAATACCAGTATTGATGAATTTTCTTAGCACCGCATTGCCGAACGAACCGGTACCGCCTGTTATTAGGAGCGTTTTATTGTTGAACATATTATTCTTTTCTTGTACCATTTTCGTTGATTTTTTGATTTTATCAGGGAATTTATTAGCGCCTAATATGATGGTTTATTAGTGTAAATAGAAATTCGTAATACTACTAATTATATAATCAACCTCATCGTTTTTAAGCTCATAGAACAAAGGTAATCGTAATAATGTGTCGGTTAAACTATCGGAATTATGGAGTTCCCGTCCATCGTGTTTGTTTGTGTAAAAATCAGATTTATGAAGCGATAGGTAATGAAAAACGGCATAAATACCTCTCTCCTTCAAATATGCAGTTAGGTTTGTTCGCTCCTGTAACGAGTTGCAAATTAGGTAAAACATATGCCCGTTGTTACTGCTGTAGCTGCGGATAACAGGACGTTTTAGAAACCCTCTATCTTCGAGAACTTTTAAGCCAGCATAATACTTATCCCAAATTTCGACCCTTCGTTTCTGTATGGTTTCGAGGCTTTCCAATTGCGCATATAGAAAAGAGGCTGTAACCTCCGATGGTAAAAAGGATGAGCCAATATCTACCCAGCCATATTTATCAACCTCGCCACGCCAAAAGGCGGCACGGTTTGTACCCTTCTCCCAAATAATTTCGGCACGGTCTTCAAATCTTTTATCGTTAATTACAAGCATTCCGCCTTCGCCCGAAATAATGTTTTTGGTTTCGTGAAACGACAATGCGGCAAGGTGACCGATTGAGCCCAATGGACGTCCCTTATAGAATCCATCGATTGACTGTGCTGCATCTTCAATTACCAGCAGATTATACTTACTGGCTAAGGCCATTATTTTATCCATATCGCAGGCAAAACCTGCATAGTGAACAGGAACAATGGCTTTAGTTTTTTTAGTAATTAATGGCTCAATTATTTCTGCATCTAAATGTGGACGGTCGGCTTCGCTATCGGCAAAAACAATTTTAGCGCCCCTTAATACAAAAGCATTTGATGTGGAAACAAAAGTGTATGAAGGCATTATTACCTCATCGCCCGGTTGAATGTTGGCAAGTATTGCAGCCATTTCGAGCGCATCGGTGCACGAGGTGGTAAGCAGGCATTTACCAAAACCATAGCGCTGCTGAAAGTAATGATGACATTTTTTTGTAAAATCGCCATTACCCGAAATTTTACCTGATGCTACGGCTTGACCAATATATTCGAGCTCCTTGCCGCTCAGATAGGGCTTATTGAAGGGTATCATAATGTTCTTAAAAATTAATTATTCCAATAATGAAATTCAAACAAAAAACTTGTTGCTGTAAACCCACAAGCCTCATAAAATTTGCAAGCTCCAATATTTTCCTTTTGTGTTGGTACTTCTAATATGGCTATACTTTGCCCTTTACAAAAAAGTATAATATGATTTATCAGATTTTTTCCAAGTTTTCGCCCTTGGTAGTTTTTATCAACAGCAAAAAGTCCAATTTTTGCTTTACTCTTTTCTATAGCCAGCGTGGCAAAGGCCACAATGTTATTATCGGTTTTAATAACGAAAACCTTAGAGGCAATATCACCGCTAACCGATCTGTCAACCCATAAGCTATACATCCTACTAAAAGAATCCTCGGGTAGCCTTCTATCCCTTTTAAATCGAGAAAACTCACCGCTTTGAAAAGCCAAATCGTATAACGCTGGAGAAACTGTTGGTTCATTATATTCAACAACAATGCTATCGTTTGCTAAATTTAAAGTTGGAGTTTCAGTTTTATAAATGTTTAAAGCATACGTTACTTTTGTATCCATTAGGATTGCCCCATTCTTTTCTGCATTCAGCTTCGATTCGTTATCGGCGGGATTAATAAAAAAATAAATAAGTTTATACTGTTCGTTTCCTTCAAAAGATTTAAAATTTTGGTGGAAAGTATGTGCCATGCCAACCTCAAAGCCGAAAAATTTTGAGTCCCAATCGAGCCGCTTAATTAATTCCTGCATTCTGCTACTAATTGAATTAACGAATCGCACTCTTTCCTAACACTGCACATTTCGACGGCAAGGCTACGGCAGTTTTCACTTAGCGTAACATAATCTTTGCTATTCAACTGTAATATTTGAGCTATTCCTTTTGCCAAATCATTGGAATCGCCCAGAATTGCTTTATATCCCGTTCGATTATTTATAACCAAATCGGGTGCAACACCCATATTGAAAGCCACAACAGGTAAACCACAAAGAAGTGACTGATTTATCATACTTGGTCCAGAATCCTCAATGGATGCCGAAACAAACAAATCGGCTGCTTGATACGCTTTAATCAAATTATCTAAATTTAGATATCCTAAGGGCGTGTAATTCACTTTTAACATTCCCACAAAAGTACTATCCGCTTTGCCTGCCAATAGAATATGAATTTTTTCGCCAAATCCTTTATCAACCAAAATATTAACTGCCTCGATAAAATGTTTAATCCCTTTGCGCTCCTCATCGAGCCCCGCTGCACCAAAAAGAATAATAAATTTATTGTTGGGTAGTTCGAATTCGGATCGAATTATCTTTTTATCCAACACTGGCTTAAAATATTTTTCGTTAAACCCAAAAAGTACTTTGCTAATTGGAATGTTTTTAAAAATTCCTGATTGATTTGCTTGCGCAAATTGCCATTCGGTAGCAGCAATTACTCTTATGTTGGCTTTTGAGAAGTTCCTTTTCCGAAAATTGAAAATTCGAGACGACAAATCCTTTTGTTGATTTGAATTTAGCGCAGGGCAATTTCCACATTGATTAAAATATTGCTTGCAATCCCACGCATAATGGCAACCACCGGTTAGCGGTGCCATATCTATTAAATGGATAAAAACGGGAGCTCCGGTTTTATTGCTAAGCTCACTTAGATTTTGTGCGTTAACAAATCCCTGATTGTAGTGAACAAAAATTGCATGGGGAGTAAAACCTGCTAATTGCAATATTCTTGATGTGTTTCTAAAAGTAACCGGTTCGTAAATGTCCTGAAAATAGTAGAGGTTATTGACTTTTGGTCGTTTAAAATACCCTGCAAAAAGTATTTTCACCCTAGCAATATTTACTTTTAAAAAACTGTTCCGGTGCTTATAATATGATTTAACCTTAGGATGAGCCTCGGTGCAATAATCGGTTATTATCCGCACATCGTGCCCTCGACTAGCCATTTCATTCATCAATGAGAATGAGAGGTTTCCTTCGTTCAGCTTAACTCCTGATGATAAAATAAGGATATTTATTTTTACCTGTTCCAGATTCCTTTTGCTTTTTGTGTTATTAATAAATGGTATTGTATTGGCGACCACACAGCACTAAATAGGCCTAAAACAATACTTGCTCCCACAACGCCTGCAATACCATAGAGCCTTCCCATAAAAATGGATAATGGAATATTAATAATAGCTGCAATAACTCCAGAGTAAAGCTGCAATTTTAACTTTCCAACACCATTTAGATAATAAGCAAATATAGAGCACCAGGTATTTACAATAATATATATTGCCATTATTAAAGAAAGTGTGAAAGGGATTTGAATATCTTTCCCTACCCAAAGTTGATAGAATTGTTTTGAAAATAAAAGCATGGCAAAAATTAGCAAGCAGATAAAACCCCAAATCATCACCAATTTTTTAATGGTATTACGAATCCATTTAGTATCGTTTTTTGCATTGGCCTCGGTAAAAGCGCTCCAAAAAGGGGTTATTATTATCCCAAAAATCATTGATACTGAAAAGAAGTACTTATAGGCAATATTATAAACCGTAACCTCGCTGGGTCCGAATAGCTGCGCAATTATTATGTTGTTGGTTTGGTAAATGATAAGCGCTGCTATTTGAAGAACAAAAAACTTAACACCAAGGCTCATCAACTCCCGAGCATGGCTAAAATCAACTGATGCTAATCTGGGTTTATACTCTTTATAATAGCCATTAAAGTAATAAATAGTGGCAACAACTAAAACCAATACTGGTAAGACTCCCAAAACAAATGCAAGGCTATTTAAGTTTCCATTGGTTGTTTTTGTTAGAATAAAAATAATTGCCAGCGCAAGAATATTTCCAAGTAAATTGTAAAATGAAGATCGTGCCGTTTTCTGATCGGCAATTAAAATTGTGGTAATGAGTATAAATACAAAACGAAGACAAAAAAAAGTAATAACAATGAGAACCAGACTTTGTAGCTCGTTCCGTAATTCCGAAGAGGTATTTAAAATCTTTGTCCAATCAATAAACGGGTTTGCAACCACAAAGGCTAGCCACACTAATGTTACAATAATGGTAAGAATTGCGTAGGTGGTACTTATGTAAATTCTTGCCAGCTTAACATCCCCTTTGGCTTTTGCTTCGGCAAACTTATTTCGTAGACCATTTCCCAGCCCAATATCAAAAAAACCAACCCAAGAAACAATTGAGGAAAGGGTAAGCCATATCCCATATCGCTCCTGATTTACATAGTGTATTGTAAGAGGAACCAATAAAAAGCTAACGGCAATGGATGTTCCTTTTATAAGGATTGAATAGAGAATATTCTTTTTAGCCCGAATAGATCGTTCGTGTCCCTTGCTAAAGAAATCAGAAATAATATGTGTAATCTTATCTATTAATTGCATTTTAAATTTTTCAAAACCTTACACTACTAAATCGGCTGATTGTCATAATTTCCCTCCAGTACTACTTATTGATTAACCTTCCAGTAGCCCCCGAAGTCAGGTCCAACCCTTTCGATTATTTGCTTCTGTTTCAACTTCTCAATATGCTTTTGAACAGCAGAGCTGCTGATTCCAAGAATTTGAGAAATTTCTGTTCGGCTTGCTCGGTTGTTTGTTTTTATAATATTAAGTACCGCAACTTGAGCTATTGATAAATCAAATTGACCACCTGTCTGACCACCTGTCTGACCACCAGCTTGCTTAGCTCTATTTTTAACAGCTAAATCATCTATATTGATAAAGCACCTGAAGATATCAGCGTCCTCCAAAACTGGTTTTAGCAAAGAATAATGATGATAGAAGTTAAAAATATTCCTTACTCCTGAACCCAACTCATCAGCTCGGCCTATCTCCTTAAAAACTCTCGCAATAACCGGGTTTTTTGGAAGTGGCGAAAACCTATTTGGAAGCAATTGGATATTGCCGTGAGAACGGTTAGCATTTTCCGTTCTAACACCCTCTCTGTCAATCAATAACTTGGCTGGAAATGGGTTTGTATACTCACGGTGTATAAGTGTGTTTGATATAACCTCTCTAAAAATTAGATTTCGTGCACTTATTCTAATATCGTCATTTAGAACAAACCTATCGGGCAGATGTTTTTCTACAAAATGCATCAACCTATCGTAACTCTCTATTAAATTTGTTCTTATATCGTCCCTATCATCATACCTTTCAGTATTCTCTATTCGACAAATTGCATCGGTTTTATGAAAAGGAAGTGCCGACAGAATAACATCATCTCTTCCAAAAAGCAACAAAGCCGCCAGCGTAAGACCCTCTTTCCCTGTTGAATAATCGATTTGGTAAAGTTGTACGCTACGAAGCAGCGATAAATCATCCATATCCTCCCAGATATGACCTGGCTGCCTATTTATTGCCATCTGCCTTGCTCTCTGAATTAATTCGCGACGAAGCTCTTTGAGTGTGGCGTATGGAAATATCTTGTTCTCAGAAAAGGTGTTTTGCTTTCGCAGAAACAAATTAGCAATTAAACTGGTGTTGTTTGTTATGTTAAAATCCCCATCTTCGTTTCTGTCAAAATATTTTCCTTTAGTGCTATGTACTTGAGAACTTTCTGGTATATGAATGTAAAGTAAAGCCTTTCCGTCGATTTCAATTTCATCAGGTATTATATATACAGGCGGACTAAGAAGCTGAGGGTTATTAAATGAATTTGCTAGCTCTTTCTTGATGCTTTGAACCTTTCCCGGTTTTATTCCAATTATCTCGCCATTATCGTTAACACCAAGGAGCAGTATTCCTCCATAACGATTTAAAAAGGCACAAACAGTATCGAGCACATTTAACGGTAAATCGTTTTGTGCCGACTTAAACTCCAGCGTAATCCCTTCGCCCTGTTTAATTAAACTGTTAATTGATTGAATCATGCCTAATATTCAGCCTTGTTTTTCAAAACAACCGCTTAATCTTATCTTTCCAAGTTAAAGGAGGCTCCTCGTCGTTATAGTATCCGTTTTTATCGTTGTAATACCCGCTAACAGTTCCATAGCTATAGTTATACCCATAGTTGTAGGAGTAACCATAGGTATAGCCATAAATCCGTTTATGCTGAAGGTCGTTAATTATAATTCCAAGATTTTTTATCTGATCCGAATTACTTAAAGATTCAACAAAGTGCAAAACATCCTTGCTAGAGTATTTAAATCGAATTACAAAAAGCGAAGTATCGGCAAATTGTTGCGCAATAAGCCCATCGGTAACAATGGCAATGGGAGGAGTATCAATTACCACATAGTCGAAATTCTGTTTTGCCCAATTTATAAACTCTACCATACGTGGGCTCCCTATCAGCTCTGCTGGGTTTGGCGGAATTGGGCCCGATGGTGCATAGAAAAGGTTTTCGATTTGGGTTGGCTGAACGATATCTTCCTCGTTATCGCGCCTGATTAAATAGGTGCTAAGCCCCTTTTGGGTATTAGCACCAAAAATATTCTGTAGCTTTGGTTTACGTAGGTCGAGTCCTAAAACCAATACCTTTTTATTTGCCGAAGCAATAATTGCGGCAAGGTTTGCTGTAATAAATGTTTTCCCCTCGCCGCTTATTGTTGATGTTACCGCTATTACTTTCTGCGTTGGGTCGTTGAGAATGTATTGTAGGTTTGTTCTAATGGCCCTAAACGACTCGGTTATGGTTGATTTTGGTTTATCAACTACAGGTAAATCGCTGCCGAATTTATTATGCCCAACCGAACCAATAATTGGAACCTTGGTGGCTTTTCCAATATCCTTAATATCGGTAATCTTATCGTTTAAAAAGTTGATCAGAAAAATAAAAAGTATTGGTACTAGCAGCCCTATAAATAGCCCAATCGTATTATTCATTTTACGATTTGGCCTTAAAAGCAACGCGTTTTCGGGCATGGCATAATCGAGCACTTTATTGTCGGCAATATTCGAAGCCTTAGCAATTCCCGCCTCGGCTCTTTTCTCGAGCAGGTAATTATACTGGTTGTTCATCAGGTTGAATTCACGCTCAGTATTAATAAGCATTCGCTGGCTCAATGGAATTCTAAGCATCTGCTTATCGAGCTCGGCCAGCTGCCTATCGCAATCCTGAGTGCTAATTGCATTTGCATCGATTAGGCTAACCACTTTCTCGTTTAAAGTTTTTACAAGATTCGATAGGCGAGTATCCATTTGAGTTAGTGCAGGACTACCAGGAGTAGCAGTA
>JBPXJX010000557.1:0-2268 GCA_051715525.1 Bacteroidales bacterium | reverse complement strand
AACACAAAACCACATAATGCCCGATAAAAAGAGCAGAACAGGCTTTCAAACAGCAGGTTTAAGGTTGTTTGCCTTTAAATTCATGTATCACTAATTTAGGATTGAACGCGATGATATACTCTGTCACTCTTTATTATTTGTACAATATTAGCAAGTTTTAGCCATTTGTTGCAGAGTTATTTTCTATTTTTGTATAGTTCGATAGTACCCTTAAACAAACCAATAACTTTATTCCATGAGATTTGAGCATAAGCTATTTCACGGTAAAACTTTAGCAATTCTAACTGGAGGTGGCGATACCCCGGCGATAAATTCAAGTATTGAGGCAATTCGAAATAGAGCATCCTTTTTGGGTTACAAGGTTTATGGTATTCGGCATGGTTGGAAAGGACTATTAGGCAATGGTGATGTTCTCGATCTTACGAACCAACCCTACGATGGGTTTTATGGAGGAACTGCTCTACGTTCGAGTAGGACGAACCCTTTCCCAACTAGTAAAAATCCAGAGGATAGAGTTCCTCAAATTTTACGAAATTTAGAAAGATACAAAATAGATGTAGTCGTTACTATTGGTGGTGACGATACCAATGGGGTTGCTAAGAAACTCTATGAGTTGCATGGTATCCCCGTTATTGGTTTTCCGAAAACAATCGATAACGACCTTAGCACACAAACAATGCATCGATACGATGGAGGTGAAATTGAGGCGGTCCTTTGCCCTGGATTTCCATCTGCAGCAAAAGGGGTAATGGAATATGCAGCACGAATCAGGACAACTGCAGAGTCGCATTCAAGGATTATTCTATTAGAAGTTATGGGCCGCGATGCGGGTTGGCTAAATGGTGGCGCAGCATGTGGTGGTGCTGAGATGGCTCTTATTCCAGAAATAGAAATGACTAAGGAGCGAAAAGATTTCTTTCTCGAAAGTGTAAAAGAGGCATACATGCGATCGCCAAAGAAATCGCTGGTGATTTCTGTCTCGGAGGGCGTAAAATGGTACGATCCAATTAAAGATAAGGCTGATTTTGTTTTTGCCAGCCCCGAAGTTGATGAATTTGGACACCCTCGTTTTGGCGGGGTAAGCGGAGTTATCGCATCCGAAATTAGTAATAAACTCGGCATTCAGGCTCGGGCTGAAGCTACCGGCTATTACGCCCGTTCGGGCGAGTGTCGCTTGTACGACCGCCGTTTAACAACCACCCTTGCCGACAAGGTAGTTGACCTGCTTTTGCGCGAGGATTACGGTCAGATGCCTGTAATGAAAAAGGTGGTGCAATTTCAAGAACTTGAAGAGTTTAATACTACATCAATTGATATGGGGCAAATCTGCAACAAATCGTTGCCTTCGATTTACTACGATATCAATAAATTCAGGTTTTCAGATGCCTATCTCGATTATATGCATTACGTCGTTGGTAAACCAAATTTCCTAAAGTTCGATTATGATTTTCCGGTAGTTATCCCTGAAGAATAACTAGCTCAAAAATACTTGCTTAGGCCTTCTTATTTATTAAGAAGCGACTGGTATACAATTTCGCCAAGACGTTTCATAAAGGGTAGTCCAATTGAGTCGTAATCATACTTATCGTCGTTTAGGATGCCATCCTTGTTGACGTACATAAAAATCGTTAAGAAAAATTCTATCCCATGCTCTTTATCATATAAATAGGCACAATCGCCTAGTGAGCCATAGGCCATTGCCGATTTGTTGAAATAAAAGATGTTTGGATAATTAACCTTTTTATCAGCCCCGAAAAGTATAAACCTTAATGTGTTAGGATGAAAAGTAGTAGTGTCGGAATATTCTTTTGTGTTTGGATGTAAAGGGCCCATACTTAAATCCTTTATTAGCATCTCCCGTTGTAGTTCCGAAATGTTAAAAGGTTTGTGTTTACTAAGATTTGGATATCGTATCGAGATCATCATATCGTGAACATCCCAGATATCAACAAAATTATGAAAACGGAAACTTTTAGGCTGCTTAATTAACGAGTCGCCCAGATAATAGCCTGTTCCAACAAGACTATCGTTCATGGCATGCTTGATTAAGCAGTACATCATATCCTTGGGATGCTCAAATATTGTTTTTCCCTCTTTTGAAAATGCGTTTACTGGTAAAGCAGTTTGATTGTAATCTGCACTGCCACGCTCAAGTCTATGGATTAGGTATGTGTTTAAGTATCCTTTTTTCAGCAGACTAATGTTGAGATATTTGGGGCCAACCAAATTATATAGTCGGTTAAAAGCAGCATTGTCACTTGATGAGAA
>JBPXJX010000556.1:0-6310 GCA_051715525.1 Bacteroidales bacterium | reverse complement strand
TAAGGTTGTTAACTGGAGTAACGTTAGCGAACGATTCGAGAAAGCATTAAAATAGACTTTTTAGATAATTAGCATAAAATACCCGAAATTCTCGGGTATTTTTAGTTTGTTTTTATATCCCTTAACCAAAAGGGATTTATTTTTACTGATTTTAAACATATTGATTTATATGATAAATATCATAATTGCGAATATCTTTGCATCTTCCTTGTTAAAAATAATAACTCACTAAACAGAATATTATGGCTAATATTGATCTATCAGTTTACGGTATTAATCAACCAAAGGAGATATTTTATAATCCTAGCTACGATTTATTATATGCTCATGAAACCGACAAAAACCTTGAAGGCTTTGAAAGAGGATTCTTAACAAACCTTGGTGCAATCAATGTTGATACAGGCGTATTTACAGGTCGTTCTCCAAAAGATAAATACATTGTAAAGGATAGTTCATCAGCAAATAATGTTTGGTGGGCCGAGGCTGGAAAAAAGAGCTCAGATAATAAACCAATTAACCAAGATGTTTGGGAACATTTAAAAAGTATTAGTTCTAAGCAGCTAAGCGAGAAGAAGCTATATGTAGTTGATGCATATTGCGGAGCAAATGTTGATACACGTTTATGTGTTCGTTTTGTGATGGAGGTTGCATGGCAAGCGCATTTTGTTAAGAATATGTTCATTCGCCCTACTGATGAGGAGCTAAAAACTTTTAAACCAGATTTTGCGGTACTTGTAGCTTCTAAAACATCAAACCCAAAGTGGAAAGAGCAAAATTTGAATAGCGATGTATATGTTGCTTTTCATCTTAACGAAAGAATGGCTGTGATTGGTGGATCATGGTATGGTGGAGAGATGAAGAAGGGAATCTTTTCGGTTATGAATTATTATCTGCCATTAAAGGGAATCGCTTCAATGCATTGTAGTGCCAATATTGGTAAAAAGGGAGATGTTGCCGTTTTCTTTGGTCTATCGGGTACTGGTAAAACAACACTTTCGGCCGACCCAAACCGTGCCCTTATTGGCGACGATGAACATGGCTGGGACGATAATGGTGTATTCAACTACGAGGGTGGTTGCTACGCAAAATGTATCGACCTTGATCCTGCAAAAGAGCCAGATATTTATGCTGCTATCCGTCGTGATGCGCTACTTGAGAATTTAGTTGTTGATGAGAGCGGAAAGATTGACTTTAAATCAAAAGCAAAGACTGAGAATACAAGGGTTTCATACCCAATTTATCATATCGATAATATTGTTGAGCCTATATCTAGAGGGGGACATGCACAGCATGTAATTTTCCTTACTGCTGACGCTTTCGGTGTATTGCCTCCAGTT
The DNA here is from genome assembly GCA_051715525.1 of Bacteroidales bacterium. Lineage (GTDB taxonomy): Bacteria > Bacteroidota > Bacteroidia > Bacteroidales > Tenuifilaceae > UBA8529. The sequence continues at coordinate 4,973 of JBPXJX010000556.1, read as the reverse complement.
TCAAAGCTAACCCCAGAGCAAACACAATACCATTTTTTAAGTGGTTTTACTGCTAAACGAGCAGGAGCAGAGCGCGGTGTAACCGAGCCACAGCCAACTTTTAGTAGCTGTTTTGGTCAGCCTTTCCTTTTGTTACACCCAACAGTTTACGCAAGAGAACTTGTAAAGAAGATGGAAAAACATGGTTCAAAGGCTTATCTTGTAAATACTGGATGGATTGGCGGTTCTTATGGTGTTGGTAAACGTATCGATTTGCCTTCAACCCGAGCTCTTATTAATGCAGTACTTGATGGAAGTATTGAGGACACTGAGTTTGAGACTATACCCATCTTCAACTTACAAGTTCCAAAGGCAGTTAAAGGAGTTGATTCAAAATTGCTTAACCCTCGTAATAGCTGGACTTATGCATCGGAGTGGGATTTTGCAGCTCGTAGTTTGGCTGAGAAGTTTATTAAGAACTTCGAAAACTTTACTGACAATGAAGCTGGTAAAAAGTTAGTTGCAGCTGGACCAAAGCTCTAATTTGAAATTCATTAAATGTTAACCCCTTGTTTAAAAAAAGCAAGGGGTTTTTATTTCAATCTAATACTTTGTATTTTGTACTTTTAGGTTTGAATTAAAATCAGTAATAGAATCATATGAAAAAGCATTTTATCTTATTGATACTTTTTATTCCTTATTATATAACAGCCCAAGATCTCACACCCAAACAGTATTTCGGTGATTCCTATTCTGAAGCCTTAGTCTATTGCGAAAACCACAAAGAGGAAATAAATTTTATACTTAAAAAGTTTGAGGTATCATCAGTAGAAGCAATATCCATTGCATTCCCCGAGATTATTAGGTATAACCGTTTTCGTGATTTTGCTGAAACTACAGCCCTAGAGGTTGCTTATGTGCAGGGAGGAAAGGCCTTCGCCGATTTTTCTATTGGACGCTTTCAAATGAAGCCCTCATTCGTTGAATGTTTAGAGCAAGAGTTGTTAATTCATAATGATCTTTTAATAAAGTTTAGTGATATTGTTACCTATGATACTGATGCTCCTACAGAATATATTCGTAGTGAAAGGGTTGAGCGTTTAAAACAAGATTCGTGGCAATTAAAATATTTAGCATGTTTTATTCGTTTAGCAGAAAAACGCTTTTCTAAAGAGTTAAACCAAAAGCCTACAGAACGATTGCTCATATTATCATCTGCATACAATAAAGGACTCAACTCTAGCTACGAAGAGCTCAAGTCTATTTCTGAGAAGAAAGCCTTTCCGTATGGAACAATATTAAATGGAAGATTCTCTTACTATGATGTTGCCATCTATTTCAATTCTCATGATGCAAAACAAACTCTAAACCTAAACCCATGAAGACTAGAAATTTGATTCCGTTATTGCTATTGATTACACTTACTCTTTCGAATGCATGTAAGAAAAGTGTTGAGCTTTGGCAGCCAATTCCTCCATACCCTGGATTAGAAATGAAATTATCAAGTTATACTATCAATGCAAATACAGATACTGTATTGATACTATCGAATGGTACCTCCATCTCAATCCCTGCAGGAGCAATGGTTACAGGTGAGGGTCAAACTGTGACTGGAACTTATGAACTACAATACAGAGAGTTTCACGATGCTATTGATATTCTTTTGGCCGGAATTCCAATGGAGTTTACCTCAGTAGGCGAAAGAAGGGTTTTTCGAACTGCAGGAATGTTTGAAATGAAGGCCCAACAGAATGGAAGTAATATTAAAATTGCCGAGAATAAAAAGATTGATGTCCGTTTTGCCTCTCGTTACCCTGGTTCCGAGTACAGTTTCTTTTACATGAACCCTGAGTCTGGTTCATGGGAGTGGGTAGATTTACCTGAAACAGAAGTAAATCAACAAAAAATCGAAGCCATGCAGGCTTTGAGTTCAAAAAGTCCAAATATATTTCTGGGCGATAAGTTTTTTGTAATTAACTTCGATCGATTTCTTGATATCTACCTGCATGATGATTACGAAAAAATCTTTAACGCTCGTAAGAATAATAAAGCCTTTAAACAAAAACTTGAGGAGTATAAATTTAAAATCTACAATGCAGATATCGAAGGCGAACTCAAGTTCTTAAGATCGTACTACCATCCTGCCGAGATGCTTTGGAAAGACATTGATGGGAAGAATTTTCCAACTTGGACCAAAAATTTTAAATATGATTGGAAAAAGGATGCAACAGGAACATGGACAAGAACCAATTTTAACTTTACTAGCCTTGGAAATAATCAGTATATGGTAAGCTATATGAATGGTAAGGAAACATTTAGCAAGCGGATGGAGGCAATAATGCCCCTAAATAATATCCTGAAATATTCAGCCCAAACCTGGCAGCAGCAATATGACGAAGCCATCGAAAAACTTAAAGAGGAGCAGAATAAAGTTAATTTAATGGCTGAAACCTATCGTACCTTTTCTATCAACAGGTTAGGTACATATAACTTCGACTGTTTGTTAAAGGGACTTGACGAATGGACAAAAGTTAATGCTAGTTTTATTCTTTCCAACATACCTGCAGCTGAGGGCAATGTTATAATTATTCTTGGCGATAATAGCGGCTACATTACTGTTAAGCCAACTGATTATAGCGTAATGAGAATTAATCCTGCTTCAGGTCATCGCGTGTTAATGATGCTTCCCGATCAACAGCTAGGTATATTCCCTATTGCGATTCAAAATACAATAAATATAGATTCACTTAAAGCAGCTCCAAACCCTAAATATAGTTTCAGACTTGAAAGCAAGAAGATTTCTGATGCAATTGCTCTCAGAGAAATACTGGGTTTTAATAAATAACAAAAAAAGCGTCAGGGTTATATCTCCTGACGCTTTTTTGCTGAAAATTAGATTCTTATATTTTTTCAAATCTAACCTCTGTAAGCGCCTTTACAGCTCTGTCTGAGAAGAAGTCGCATGCTGGGAAAACTTTGAATACTCCACTTTCTTTATTCATAGGATCGCACATAAGTAGAAACTCTGCTTGATCGTTTCTGTTGAAAAGTTCAGCATAGCTAATGGCTACGCGGTAACCATCTAACCCTGCAAAAACAAAAAGTCCTTGTTTGATATTCTCCGAAGAGAGCTTGAAATAGGGCTCAAGTACCTGTTTTAGTTCGTAACCGGTAAAAGGAGTAGTGCTATGGATGCCCTTGCCACGTCCGTAAAAAATGGTATGGTATGTAGTCTGACTTAACTTCTTTGATATTTCTTTTATAACTACTTCTTTGCCGTCCTCAGCAATAAATTTGAACGATTCGCTGTACATTGGCGACATGCCTTTTGTTACTTTAAATGATGCGTTAGCTGAACGAATTGTTATTTTTGTTGGGTTCGAGATGTTACGCTCGGTTAGTAAATCATTAGTTATGACAAGTTTTGATGTTTCTGGTAATGGCCATAATTCCTTTGTTTTGCTTGGAACTATTCGCATTACAGCATTAGCAATGATAATATTATGGAGATTGTTTGGATAATAAATTTCTCCCCAAGTTAGAATAATCTTTTCGCCTTTATCATTGCTAATCTCAACATATAGGTCTATTATAGGAGGGAATTCCTCAGCATTCTTCTTCTGAAGTTTTACGGTATTCAAAATGTCGAATAACGAGTACCCATCGTAACGATATGCACCAACAAATTTGTTAGTTCCATCAGGGTTGAGGTTTGTTTCCTTTACAATTACCGAGCGAAGTGGCAACTTGCTGAAATCAACTTGACCGGGGTTGGCAATTTCTCCATCAATCGATAGGGCAACCATTGGAAGCTGTTTAATTGGCTCGTTATCGTAAAAGTTGTTGGTTAACCCTGCCGTATCAGGACTATTTAGGTTTGAGGTTGTTTGCTTCTCGGCTTGTTTAGGTTGACAAGCAATGAGAAGGATGCCCATCATTGCAATTAAAAAATTTCTTTTCATACGTTTAAGTTTTTTATTTAGATTTTTACACTTGCTCCAAAAGTTATAAATCGCCCAGGCCCGACAGCCCTCTTGCTATCATAAATCTGTTCATCTGAAATGTTTTGAATATTAAGAACGATGTTAACATGATTTAGAAATTCATGCGATAGTTTTAGGTCTACTGTTAGCCACGATGGGTATTTGTTTGATAGCACTATTTCGTCATATACATTTTGGTCATTAACATACATCTGACCCGTATAACGACATGTTAATCCAAAGTTTACTATTTTGTTTTTTAAAAATGTTCCTGCTGAAAATGAGTGCTGTGGCACGTCAGTCAGGTATTTGTTGCTCAAATCAATAGGATCTTTACTCGATAATGGCTTATAATCTGAAATTTGAGCGTGATTATACGAATAGTTCCCAAATAGATTTATTGATGGAGTAGGGCTGTACGAGATGTCAAACTCAGCACCATATATTTTCACATTCGAGATATTTGAACGTATCATAATTGGTCTTTCACCAAATCCCATATCGATGCTATCGCCAGTTGATACAAAGTATTGGAAATCGGTCCCGATAGAGTAGTATAAACTTGATGATACTTTCAAGTTCTTAATTGGCGTGTAATCACCTCCTATTTCGAAGTTATCGAGGTATTCGGGTTTAAGGTTTGGATTAGCAACTTTCATTCCTCCACGTACGCGACCTGTTCTGCACAAATCATCGAGCACCGAAGGTCTAAACCCACGGCTATACCCACCGTAAACTCTGAAGTTATCGTTTGGTCTGTATTGAAGCGAAACACGAGGGCTAAATGCGCCCCAATTAATGTCACCAATATTGGAGAACTCGTAATCTCTTAGAAAAGCCGATTCTGCCGATGGGTGATAGGTCTTAAATAGGCCATCGGGTACATTCAAGGTTCTAACGCAACTAGTTGGTTAATATTTGTAATGTAATAATAAGCATTTTTTTTAAAATTTCCGTTCTGTTGAAACGAGAATAACTCCTGCAGAGTTATTACCCGTTACAACAGAATAC
>JBPXJX010000555.1:0-8935 GCA_051715525.1 Bacteroidales bacterium | reverse complement strand
TAAGGTTGTTATCGGTAAGAGTTTTTGTAATATCTGAATAGTTCATAATAAATAGGAATAATTCTTATTTAAGATAAACACTAATTTACGATAAGGGTTCACTGAAGTCAAGAAAAAGTCTATTTAGTTAATGATAAACTTTTCAAGTAAAATATTTTTACGTGTTCAAACACATACAACCATTATAGATGCTAAAACACAAAGCAATTAAAAAATGTGATAGAATATTTTATAATGAGCATATGTTCATTAACTTTGTATCGAACAATTGCTCATTAGTATGTCGCCACGACCAAAAAGAATAAGAAAAGTCAGCAATCCGCCAAGAATTTCAGGTTTTAAACCTTATGGAGGACAGGCTTCAGATACAAAATCGGAATCTATATTTATGCATATTGAGGAGTATGAGGCTCTACGCTTGTGCGATTTCGAAATGATGAATCATCATCAGGCCTCTGTAATTATGGAAGTATCGAGACCAACTTTAACTCGAATTTATGCCAACGCGCGCTTTAAAATTGCTGAAGCTTTTGTAAAGGGATTGCAAATAGTAATTGAAGGTGGTAAAGTATACTTCGATAGCCAGTGGTTCTCATGCAATACTTGTGGGTGCTACTTTAACAACCCTGATAAACAGTCAGAAATTAAAAATTGTCCATTATGCAAAAGCATCGATTTTATTAATTGTGACAAAATTCCTGAAGTGTCAGTTGGTTCTATGAATGCTCGTAACGATTGATCCCATAACAAAACAAACGATATGAAGATAGCAATAACAAGTACAGGTAATACACTAGATAGTAAACTTGATCAACGCTTTGGTAGATGCTCCTTTTTTTTAATTTATGATCGGGAAACAAAGGGAATAGAATTTATTCCTAATCCCCATAAGGATACTCAAGAGGATGCTGGCCCAGCTTCGGTAAAACTTGTTGCAACAAGAGGTGTTGAAAAGATAATCTCGGGGGAATTTGGTATTAAAATAAAATCGCTACTTGACAGCCTTAAGGTCCAGATGATAATAATTAAAGATACTGAAATGAGAGTTGAAAAAATTATCGAGATGTTAAATCAATGATTTTTAATGATAATTCAGATCAAGATAAAAACTAAATATGGAGGAAATTATTATGAAAATAGCAATTCCAACAATAGGAAGTATTATTGATGAGTCCTTTGATCCATGTGAGGTTTTTACAATTTTTACTATTGATGAGTCTATTAATGTTACAGATTCTGAAATATTATTTACCCCTGAAGGCTGCGATTGTAAAAATAATATTCCATTAACACTGCAGCAGAAGGGTGTTACAATTCTAGTTGCTTATAAAATACCAGAACATGCTGATGGGGTTTGCGAAAAATTTGGTATTAAACCATTTCTTGGTTATCAAGGAAATGTTAGGGCTTCTTTAGAATGTTTTTTGAGAAGTGAACTTAAATATTGATGTAAGATGATATGTTTATTAATTCAAAATAACAATTCAAAATATGCCTAAACTAGATGGTACTGGACCCGAAGGGGATGGTGCTCAAAAAGGACGAAATCTGGGAAATTGTAGTTCAAAAACCGAAGAAGAAAAATTACAAGAGCTTGGGAAAGGCATGGGTAAACAGCGCAAATCAAAACAAGCGAAAGGAAAAGGTAAACGCTTGCAAAGCGGACTAGTTAAATAATTAATTGATAAGTTTAATTTCATTATACCTTAAAAGATGGATAAGATTAAAATAGGAATCATTATTTGCGATAGGTATCATACCTGCGCTGGGGGTAAATGTTTTAGGGCGTTGCAAAACCGCGAGGGGGCTTTCTCGATGTATAAAGATATTGACGTTGAGATTGGTGGGTTTACTACGTGTGGTGGTTGCCCTGGTGGAAATATCGAGTACGCTCCTGAAGAGATGAAAAAGAATGGGGTTACTCATGTTCATCTTGCAACTGGTTTAATTGTTGGCTATCCGCCTTGCCCAAGTATTGACTATTTTAAAGAGTTTATTACCGAGAAGTATGGAATGAAGGTAATTCTTGGAACACACCCAATTCCACAAAAATATTTTTTAACACATACAAAACTCGACACATGGAGCGGAAAATCCTTTCAAATGATAATTCAACCCACGCTAACCGATGAGCAAACACGGTTGAAATACGATTAATTATTTCAGGTTAAAGGGTTATCTAATATGACTTTACAAATGTTCAAAGTAATTCATTTATAGCACGACAAGTTTAAGAAGAATATTCAGAGATATTGATTCTATTACATTAATGATAACACATAAAACAAACATTCGGGTTACTTACCCAGATACTGACCAAATGGGCACAGTGCACCACTCAAACTTTGCAAAATATTGTGAGGTAGCGCGGTGGGAGCTGTTTAGAAGTATTGGGATATCATACAAGTCAGTTGAAGAAGCTGGATATATGCTTCCTGTGATCCGAATGAATTTTCATTTTATCAAAACTACTCACTATGATGAACTACTTAATATTGAAACTTCTCTTAAAGAAGTAAAAGGGGCAAGAATATGGTTTACTTATATTATTTATGATTCAAAAGGAGAATTAGTAAACAGGGCGGAAACTGAGCTTGCCTTTGTTCGACGAAGTACTTGGAAACCTTGCCAGATACCTGAGTTTATAGCAAGGGTATTGGAAAAAGCGTAGTGCATGGCAAGAAAATAAATAGCAAATAAATTATCAATAATACTCACAATAAATAAGGAGACAATAATCATGAAAGTAGCAATTCCAACAAAAGGAAACGTAGTTGATGACCATTTTGGTCATTGCGAGATGTATACCATTTTCACTACAGATGAAAACAATAAGATCATTAAGTCAGAAGTTCTTCCATCACCACAGGGTTGTGGGTGTAAGAGCAATATTGCGTATGATTTAAAGCAGATAGGTGTTAGCGTGATGCTTGCTGGCAATATGGGTGGTGGAGCACTCAACGTGTTAAACAGTCAGGGAATAAATGTAGTTCGCGGATGCTCAGGCGATGTTAAGAAGGTGGCAGAGGATTACCTACAAGGTCAAATAGCTGATTCTGGCGTTGGCTGCCATCATCACGACCATGAGGGTGAGGGGCATGTTTGTAACCATTAATCTCTAATAAAAGATTAAAAAAGGTCATCTCAATTTATGATTTTGAGATGACCTTTTTACGTTAAAATACTATGAGCAATCTGCCTAAAATATTTATTGATAGGTAATTTCTAATAATCCAACGTGATAATACGCCCTTTTGTAAAATTAAAGAACTTATCCTTTTGAGCAACTTGAACACCTTCCATTAAATCTTCGGGTTTGAAGCCTGCAATTTTAAGGCATGTTGGACAAGCGTAAACGGCAACCTTTTTCTCAGCAAGAAGCTTGATGTAGGTTTGTAACGATTCAAAATCAGCATATTTCAAATCCTTTGCACCCTTTACCAGCATTTCAACAGCATGAATATCCATGTATACGATTACATCTTTATCCATTGCCATCATATTTGCCATTTTAAGCGGCATTAAAACACGATGTGGGTCGTTGTAGCTTTCGGTAATGTGAATAAAAACGCCATCTCTTGCTGAGTCAGTAGCTGCGGCAACATGCTTCTCGAGCATTGGTTCATTGCTACTTTTTGGATTTTGATTACATGATATAATCGTTAACCCAACGATAAGGTAGAATCCGATATTTTTCATTATTCAGAATATTAGGTAAGTATTAAGCCAGATTTTATACTAATGTAAAACTTTTTGCTTAAACTGTTATACGCAGTATGTTAAAATTATAAGTAATAAGTTAGTTTATATATCTTTTTTAAGATAATCACTCTCCATGCGTATAAAGCTGACCGTTTACAGTTTATAGCGGTAGGACTTTTTAATGCAGGTTTAACATCTTACTGCCAGCTCAAAACTCATAACTCACAACGGCCTACTTTCTCTTATCACTTGCCACTTGTCCCTTGTCACTTACCCCATGCCCCTTGTCACTTTCCCAATGGTACTTGTCACTATTTAGGTAACAATCGGGGATGCTTTCCTATTAAATACATGAAAAAGTAGTTAGTTTCAAATGTGTTAATAACTTAATATATTAATAGCCAGATATTAAGTATGAAATATTTAACTTGCTTGGAGTTTCTTGGAAATATAATATTTGGAGAAAATTCTAAATGAGAAACTACTTAAATTATATAGGAAACTTTTGAATTAGGTAAAACTAATACTAGATAAAACTTTGAAAATGGTTTTAGATATGTATTTTTTACATAGTGTTTAATACCAAAATTATTAACCCTAAAAAGAGGAGGAATAACTTATGAGTTATGCAAAACCAAAAATCTTGGCACAAAGTAAGGAGTTGATGGCAGAATGCCGTCCAAACAGTAAGCCAAGTGGTAGGCCTTGTAATCCACCAAAACCTAGTGGACGTTAGTGTGTATTTTAACCAGGCGGCGAAGTTTTAATATTTAGTTCGTCGCTTGGTTTCTAATTGTGAAACTGTTATGTACTTCAAGCAAAAATCTAATATTTTATTCAGAAACTATGGCTCGTTTGGGTATTTAACGGACAATAGGAATTTCGGATATAAACAAGCAAATGATAACAAAAACCACATCGGAGACAAGATTCTATCGGAAAGTGGAGCTGTTTTTATGTCTGTTTTAAATAGAAAACCACAAACGATTGATGAACTTGCAAAAAAAATAAACATACAGTTTACTGATGTTGGCATCAATACAATAAAGAACGATGCCATTGAATTCTATTGCATGCTTGAACTGGAAGGATTTATTGTTTCTGGTAATTCGATACAGGAGTGTGATGAAAAAGATACGAGGTTTTCGTATAAAAGATTAGACCTCGAGACGACAAAAGAGAATTCTTCTCTGAGTGTTGCGCATCCTGAAAAAACTACACTGGATTTTTTAGAAGAATACTTTAAAGGTAAATCTCAGCTTACAAATTTGCATATAGAAATAACAAGCAAGTGTAACGAAAGGTGTGTACATTGTTATATTCCACATGATTTCAAGATCAGCGGTATGGATCCTGATTTATTTTACGATGTGCTAGAACAATGTAAAAACATGAGGTTATTGCATTTGACAATTAGTGGTGGTGAACCAATGTTGCACAAAAATTTTTACGACTTTATAAGAAGATGCAGAGAATTTGATTTTTCAGTAAATGTTCTCAGTAATCTAACATTACTCAATGATGAAATTATCAAAGAGATGAAGATGAACCCTCTTTTAGGTGTACAAGTTTCATTATATTCAATGGATTCTAATATTCACGATGAGATAACCCAATTAAAAGGAAGTTTTGAAAAAACCAAAGAATCAATTTTGAAACTGATTGAAAATGATATCCCTCTGCAAATTACATGTCCAATAATGAAACAGAATAAGAATTGCTATGGAGATGTTATGAAGTGGGCAAAAAAACATAAAATTCATGCTGGAGATGATTATGGTCTCATTGCAAGGTATAATCATACAACGCAAAATCTGAGTTGTCGACTTACAATGGATGAAATTAAAGAAGTTATTAAAGACAAAATTGTTAATGATTCAAAATTTATAGAAGAAATGCTGCATGATGTAGAGAAAAAGAGAACTAAAACAGATGAAGATGTTGTATGTAGCGTTTGTCATTCGTCAATTTGTATTGCTGACAACGGAAATGTTTATCCATGCGCAGGTTGGCAGGATTACATTGTTGGTAATGTAAAAGAAAATTCTCTCCAAAAGATTTGGGATAATTCTGAAAAAGTCCAGTATTTGAGATGTTTGCGAAATAAGGACTTTCCAATGTGCATTCAATGCCCAGATAAAGAGTTTTGTACCATGTGCATGGTTAAAAATGCAAATGAAAATCCTAACGGAGACCCATTAGTTGTTAACGAATTCTTCTGTAATATTGCAAAACTAAATAGGCAAACAGTACTAGAATGGACGGAAAAAACTATTAATTTATGATATCCGTAATTATTAAAAAAAGATTAAGTTTTATTAAACATTTTCAAGTTTTTTTATGGTTTCTAAATATGTTACACTGTAAAAAGAATTAAGTAAAAGATAAATTTAAATATGGAGACTCAAATCGATCATCTGAGGGACTTTGCAAATTTTTTCAAGGATATAATATTTACTCTAGGAATTATAATTGGAGGTATATGGGCCTATTTTAAGTTTAGAAAATTAAATGTTTATAAAGAATCAATATTAAAAATAGAAGAACTCGAAAAAAAACTAAAAGAGCAACCCATTGTGCAAACCTCTATTGAAGCATCTTTTAAGATCTTAGGTAATGATAAATATATAATAGGCGAAGTTTTAATGATTAATAGTGGTAATAGAAATACTTTCTTGGATTTTAATGATTCAATATGCACTGCAAGTGAAGTAAGTTACAATGAAGTTGAAAAAAACTACTTTGGCAAAGAATTTAGTGGGTACATTAATTATGATACATACGTATTGAAAGCAGGAAACCAAATCAATATCCCGTTTATTATTAAAGTAGATAATGCTGATATTTATCTAATAGATTTTTGGATAAATGTTCCCAAAAAAGAACTTAAACTCTATCGAGAAATATATAATGATTTGGGAGTACGCCGAAAAGCAGAGACTGTATATTGGGGAACTCAAAAATATATTGTACAGGAATCATAATACTTTAACATTATAGTTCAAACTCTAACCTATACCAGCGTCTCCTAACCACTCAATTGAAAAGAGTGCAGTTACATTGAAAGATGGAAAATTTGTTACTTTAAGATATGACTTTAAAATACAAAAAACAGTGGATTTGCGGGTGAAATGCTTGTTGCTGCTGAACTATCACGTTTAGGTTATGAGGTTTTGTTGGGAAATGTTGGAACGAAGAAAACTATTGGAGTGGACCTTGCTGCTGTAAACCCAGAAACGGGCTATACCACTTCAATTTCGGTTAAATCTTTAAAGAAAAAGAATGCATTTCTTATAGATCCTGAAAAAGTTAGGAAAGGTTCTGTTTATGTTTTTGTAATTACAAACTCTGCTGGAGAAAAACCTGAGTTTTTCGCTGTAAGTGGTGCAACACTATTAGTAAATGAAGAAGAAATATGGGGGAAATGGGGAAGAGATTATTCCCCCGTTCATGGTAGAGGGATTTATGTGAGCAAAATTGAACAATGGCGAGATAATTGGAAGTCCATTGAAGAGAAATGATGCTTTATCTTTCAAAATTTGCCAGGGCTTTGAATTAAGAAGTTGGTTCTACTTTTTTAGGTGGACTATTTTTTTAAAAATAACGATTTATAAATGAATTGATTATAGTATGATAAATCTTAAATTCTATTTTTTACTGGCTGCCTTCAGTGTTGTAACACTAATTATAGTGCTTATACTTTGGGTTATCATAGGAGGTGTCTTTAAAGGCTTTGATAATAAGGCTAATGGAAAATCAAAGAGTTGGATATTTATTCTGTTAATTCCACTATTTATGTCAATAACTCCTGCTACAATGTTTTTTTATAAATATTTCAACTTTAAAATCCCTCAAACTCCTATAGAATTAAAGACATTTTTAAACGAGAATACTGATGAGTTGAAAAATTTATCAGAACAAATGACAGTTGTTACAAAAGCACTTGAAAGTCCTAAAGATTTAACTTTAAAACAAATCGAATCCATTTTAACAAATAGTTTAGATTATTCTCAGAAAGTCAATCTTATTCTGGATAGAAATGATAGCCTAATTAGGCAACTTAAAGCAGAAGTTGAAATAGAGAAGAAAAGTGCAGAAGAATCAAAAAGGATAGCAGAAAACATTAAGTCCATAACAAAAGAGCAACTTGAAGCGATAAAACTTATAATAACACTTGATGCTAAGGAAGCATCAAAAGAATCATTTATTTATGGTATATTATTCTCTATACCTATTGGTTTTATAATGTCATTACTAGCCTCTTATGTTTATCGAAAATGGGGTTATTCAGCTAAAAAGAATATAGAAAGGAAGTTTGATCATAATAAAGAGTCCTTGTCCAACTATAATAAAATATAAATAGCCCTGTAAGGCTTAGCCTGTGTTTTGCGCAATAATGCCACACCTACGGCGTTTATGTTTTTATTTTTTTGTTGGTTACCGTTATTTCACGCCTGCCTACTGGCAGGCAGGCCTACGGCGTTGTAAGGTATGAAATTATGGAGTTTTCAATCTGCAACCTTATTGTAGTGCATTACACCAAGCCCGTTAGGGCTGAAATATTGGTAAAAAGAATTCCATACCATGCCCTAAACCCCGTAAGGGTGAAATTTATAGGATTGATTGGCAAGACAAGAAAGTAGGGATAAACCCCAACAATTAATACATTTGTAAAAAAGGTTAGATTGGAAGCGTTTGTTGAATATGGTTATATCGGGCTATTCGTTGCCAGCTTTGTTGCAGCAACCGTTGTTCCACTTAGCTCCGAGGTGGTCTTTATTGCTCTACTAGCTGCTGGAGCAAACCCTGTTATTGCAACAATCATAGCAACAACGGGTAACACCCTTGGAGGTTTTACAGGATACATCATTGGGCGGCTCGGTAAATGGGAATGGTTGGAAAAGTATTTTAAGGTCAAAGAGGAGCATCTGCTCCGAATAGAGGGTAAAGTAAAGAAGTACGGAACGGCATTAGCCTTTTTTGCATGGCTCCCCGCCATTGGCGATTTAATTCCCATTGCCCTAGGCTTTTTTCACGCTAAAGGTTGGAAGGTTATTCTCTTTATGATGCTCGGCAAGGGTTTTAGGTATACTCTATGGGCTATTATTACCATTTACGGAATTAAACTCCTTTTCTAAAAGCATAGTTGACGGTTGTTAGTTGACAGTTTACAGAAACAAGAAGTTTTAAGACATATCCCCGAGCGCAGGCAAGAAGATTTGGCTAAAGTCAA
>JBPXJX010000554.1:0-3927 GCA_051715525.1 Bacteroidales bacterium | reverse complement strand
TTCAGCCTTATCAAATGTTAACCCATAAGCAATCCAAGTTGTAAACTTCTCATTTGGTTTTAGAGCTTTTTGTGTTGGCAGTGATTGACGGTAAACTTTTTTGATTGTATCAATTACAAAACCAGATTTTGAGTCATTCTGATATAATGTTAAGCATCTGTTATTCTTAAACTTTACATTTAAATTGAGTTGCTCATCAATATCCAATACATTCCAAGAGTTTCCATACCAACTAATATTTACATTATTATCAGAATTTGATATATTAGTTATTGTAGCGTACTGAAATGCAATGGCATTTTCGCCATAAATAAGGGTTAATTCTAACATTAATCCATTAGTTTCAAATGTTGCCTCAATTACACCTGGTTTATAGGATTGATTTAACTTTCTAAATTTCAGAATACTATTGTTTTCACCTCTAACCTCAAGTTGAGCAAAACTAACTGAAAGCCATTTCTTTTCGGAAAGAACCCATGGCCCACCAAATCCAACTGTATTAGTTGAATCAGGTAGTAGACAAAAGCCAAACCATGCCCCTTGATCCATAAAAAGCCCTGATGTTTTGGATTTAACTTCTGGATAAGCTCTTATATCTAAAATATCAGAAAATTTTACTTGCTCCTGGGCAGTTAAGGGGGATGAGAGAATACAAGCAAAAGCAAAAAAGATAGATAGTGATTTAACCATAAGACACCTTTATCATTTTTATAACACAAATGTATTGAAGATAAAGGTAGAAAGATAGAATTACATACCAGTTATTTTTACCTCAGTCCGTCTATTCTGAGCTCTTCCTTCGTCGCTCTTATTATCGGCAATGGGTTTTTGTCTTCCATAACCAATCCATTTTAACCGATTGGATTCTACTTGATGTGCAATCAGATAATCAACAACAGCTTTTGCTCTTTTCTCGGATAGTATTTGATTATAGCTATCAATACCTTGATTATCGGTGTGCCCACCAACTTCAATAAGAAGTGTTTTATTATAAGTAAGGAAATCAACTAGGCGGTTTAATTCAACAATCGATTCGGGTTTTAAGGTTGATGAATCGGTATCAAAGAATAGGTTACGCATAACCATAGTCTGATTAACTTTGATAGGATTGAGTAGAATATCCTTTTTATAGGGTTTATCAATTGAATGCTCTCCTTTCATATCGAAATGGTCGGAATAGAATAAATAGCCAACCGATGATGCATAAAAGGCATAGCTTTTATCGGATGGGATACAAACCAAAAACGAGCCATCATCGGCAGGAACAGATTTCATAACCTCATGTTTATCCGCTAAATCAATCAAACTAAAATTTGCCCTAACGGGTAATTTTGTCTCTGCATCTTTTATAGATCCGATTAAATATGACGATGGAGTTGGGCGAATTTCGGGGTAAAGTTCAAAGGTGAAAATGTCGCGCCTATTCTCGGCAACCCGATCAGATGAATAGTATGCTGTATTTCCCCGAGCATTAATTATTAATCCATCCTCATCGCGATAAGTGTTAATAGGATATCCAAGGTTTTTAGGAATGCTCCATTTGCCTTTTTCATCCTGTTTTGAAATGAATAAATCAAATCCACCCATTCCAATATGACCATCGGAAGCAAAGTATAGCGTTTTATTATCGAAATGGATAAAAGGCGATTGCTCATTACCTTCTGTGTTTATTGTATCCCCAAGGTTTTCGGGAGCAGACCAATTCCCATTCTCCAACAATGTTGTTTTCCAAATATCGTAGCTACCATGTCCCCCGGGGCAATTGCTAACATAGTAAAGCGTTTGCCCATCTGGTGATATTGAGGGTTGCTTATTGGAATATTTAGGGCTATTTATTGTTGGTACACGAACAGGTGTACTCCATGTGCCATCGGGTCTAAGATTTGATGTGAAAATATTACAAACCCCTCGACAAACGGTGTAAAACATTTTTTTACCATCGGATGTAATGGATTGCGCTCCTTCGTTAAAAGGGGTATTTATCGGTTTACCAAGAGTTATAGATTTTTGCCAGTTCCCTTCGGCATTACGATGGCTAATAAAGAAATCTTCCTGTCGATTATACCTAATCTGTTCAACAGTTGAATCTTTAGGAATATTTGCTGTAATAACTAAAGTATTCTCATCGGCTGAGAGCGATGGCCAATACTCATCAAATTGGGTATTTATAGCATCACCAAGGTTAATTGGATTAAATGGGACAGGATTTTGCAATGCATTCTTTGCAAAAAGGCAACATGCCTTACGATGTTGGGCTATTTTAATGGCAAATTCCTTAATATTCTTGGATGAAAGGTATTTATCGTAACTCTGAATGGCATTATCATATTCGCCTTTATATAAGTAATAATTGCCCAAGTTGAAATAAATTCCGGAGTAAAAATCGGGATTTAAAGCGATAGCTTTATTTGCAGTAATTATGGCATTATCAATATCTTTCATCTCCTCAAAAACTTGTGATAAAAGTAGATAAGCCTCAATAAAGTTGCGTTCCTTTTCAACCGCTTCGATTAGCCATTTTATAGCATTATCAAAATCGTAACGTTCATACGATTCAATTGCTCTATTATAAAGTTCAATGGCTTTTTTATCCTTAATAGTTAGTTTTACACCTTGAGACTGAGCAGAGAATCCAAGTAGAATAATACTAAATACTAATAAAAAAAGCCTCTTCATAATCGTTAAGGTATATGCATAAACTTATGCGATTGCAAGGATATTCGCCACTTTGGGTTATTCATTGCATAATCGACTAACCATGGAATTATTGTATTAAACTTACTCCATTCGGGTTGAAGGAATAGCTGACAACTTGATTTAACCAACCTTGCATTCTCCTCTGCCCAAAGAATATCATTAGGTTCAGATATTATCACTTTTAACTCATCTGCCTTTAAGTGTATACCGCCTACAGGTGGTTGATGCTGCTTTGGCGATAGGCAAATCCAATCCCACTGTCCGCTTAAATCATAGGCGCCCGAAGTTTCAATAAAAGTTTGAAATCCTTTATTCCTAAAAACCGAACATAAATAATCGAGCGGATAAAGGCTAGGCTCACCACCTGTAACTACAATAGCTCTTCCTGGAAATGTTTCGGCATTAGCCAAAATATTTTCAACTGCCACTGGAGGGAAGATTTCAGGATTCCACGAAAGTTTCGAATCACACCATGCACAACCCACATCACAACCTCCAATTCGAATAAAATATGCAGCCCTACCAGTTTGAAAGCCCTCACCTTGTAAGGTGTAAAACTCCTCAACCAGCGGTAAAACTTTACCTGAATCGAACTGCTTTATATAATCTGATAAAACCATTTAAAAAAAACTATTATTCTTAAAACTACTTTCCGAACATCAGTTGAGCATCACGAACCGAAGCTTCCTTTACCCAATCAGCGGGTATAACATTCCACAAGTTAAGCGATTTTGGGGTAATAACCTTATTCTCCTCAATCCACTTCATGATATAAAAACGAATATCTTTATCGGAAGAGTATACCAGCCGTGCTTTAATTTGTTCGGGTGATAGGCCACAGCCTTTAGTCAAATGACCTCCACCTCCATTACCACGATATGAACTTGTAGCAATAGTATACACCTTTTTAACATCAAAAGGAGATCCGTTAGCCATTGAGATAATGGTAACCTTATCGCCATCAGGTTTAGATACATCAACAGTATAGATAATACCTGCAGCAGAATCGAAGTTATAGTAGTTATTCTCGAGTTGCACTTTGCCATCGTTTCGTAAATCAAGCGTTTTATCTGGCTTTAATTTAAATCTGATCAGGTTTTCGGTGCTGCTCTTCATGGTATTATACCACTTGCTGTAAGAATACTCTAGATAGCTGTCAATCTCAGCACCAGTCAGTTTCATTACATAAAGAAAATTTTCAAATTTGTAAAGTTTGAACATATCGCGAAA
>JBPXJX010000553.1:0-3632 GCA_051715525.1 Bacteroidales bacterium | reverse complement strand
ACCATTTATATCATGAATAGATATGGCTCCGAAAAGAATCAATAGGTTCGATAGCTAATATCCTAATATCGCTGACATTTATCAATCGATTAAAACTGGATATCAGTTTGATTATATAAAAAAACGAGGTCGAAATGACCTCGTTCCTTATTCAGCTAAATATTTTTATTAATAGAGATTCTTATAATCCACCTTTCGTGACAATCTGTTCGATTTACGACGTTTGCTGCGGATGTTCCTTGTGTAAATAATATAGTACATTGCAGGTATTAAAATTAGGGTTAGGAAAGTTGCAAAGCTTAACCCGAATATAATTGTCCAAGCCAACGCACCAAAGAACTGCATGTTATCGCCACCAAAGTGTAAGTGTGGGTTTAATTCTGTAAATAGTGTTACAAAATTTACATTCATACCTACTGCTAATGGAATAAGACCAAGAATTGTAGCTGTTGCTGTAAGAATAACCGGTGTAATACGAGTTTTACCTGCTTCAATAATTGCATCGCGGGTTTTCATACCCTTCTCTTTAAGTACATCGGTAAATTCAACCAACAAAATACCATTACGAACCACAATACCAGCTAGCGCAACAATACCCATACCTGTCATAATGATTGATATAGTCATACCAAACATCATATAACCTAGAAGAACTCCAATTAAACTGAATACTACCTCAGATAAGATAATTATCGTTTTTGACATGGAGTTAAACTGAGTAATCAGGATAAACATGATAAGAAATAACGCTAAAAGCATTGCATTCGATAAGAATGCCATTGATTCCTGCTGATCTTCCTGTTCACCAGTTATACGAATATCAATATTTGAGTTTTTAGTAAACTGTGGCATCTCCTTTTTCAGCTGAGCAATAATATCGTTAGCAGTATAACCAGCCAATACGTTAGATGAAAGGGTTATAACTCGCTTAAGATTTAATCGGTTAATCTGACCATAGCTGTTAACATAATCGATTTTAGCTACAACTGATAATGGAATCTGACGAAGAAGACCAGAGTTCATATCACGATAGGTAATGGTAAGGTTTAAAAGCTGTTCAATATCGTTACGTTGATCGCCCTCAAAGCGAAGCATAATTGGATACTGATCCTCACCATCGCGGTATTTTGAAATCTCTTTACCAAATTTACCAGTACGAATAGCATCACCAACAGTAGCAGAGTTAATGCCTTCAGCATTAGCACGCTCGCGATCGAGGTTGATAATTATCTCGGGCTTTGAACTAGCAAAATCTGATTTTAGCTCCTCAATCCCTCCAATTTGCAATGAATCAACAAAACGACGGAATCTATTTGAAGCTTCAACTAGTTCGCTAAGATTTTCGCCAGAAACTTCGATATTTACAGGCTTACCTGTTGGAGGACCCATCTTGTTTTTATCAACAACTATTTCGGCACCAGGAATATCCTTTAGTGCATTACGCATTTCTGTTAAATAAACACTTGTGCTTTGACCTTGACGCTTATTAAATTCGATAAAGTTTATAGCAATTTTCGCCAAATGAGATGACTTGCTGGCATTATCAAAGGTATTCTCTGAAGCACCAAGCGCAACGTTAGTAACAACTGACTCAACAACTGGGTTGTTCTCACCAAGCACCCTAACAATACGATGCTCTACGATTTTAGCCACAGAATCAGTAACGTTAATATCGGTACCAACTGGCATTTTTACGAAAGCGTTAATTGTATTTGGTTCATTATCTGGGAAGAAAACAACCTTAGGCTTAACAACATTAAAAAGAAACATGGTGAAGATAAATAGTGCAACCATGCCCCAAAGTATCCTTTGTGGTCTCTTAACAACTAGTACCCAAGCAAGAAGTTTCTCGTATTTAGCCATCATCGCAGGAATAAAGTGCGATTGGAATTTTCTAAGCACTTTATACCAATAAAGGTTATGAGCAAAGAAGATAATATCAAGAATGATAATGAAGTTAGCAATGCCGTGTAGTTTTAATAGATGGAATAAACCACCAACCACTAATGCCCCTAGAGCAATCTTATATAGTTTCTTTAAAGGAACAGGACGATCTTCCTCATCGTGCTTCATAAAATCAACAGCAAATACTGGGTTGAAAAGGTATGCAACGATTAGCGAAGCAAATAGGGTTATCATCAGGGTTATTGGAATGAACTTCATGAACGAACCAACAACGCCTGGCCAAAATGCCAATGGAAAGAATGGTGCTAAGGTTGTTAATGTACCTGATAGAATTGGCACAAAAACCTCTCCTGCTGCAAACTTTGCAGAGGTTGTTATATCAAGCCCTGTCTTTTTAAATACACGGTGCGTATTCTCAATTACCACAATGGCGTCGTCAACCACAATACCAAGAGCAAAGATGAATGCGAACATCACCAGCATGTTCATGGTAAAGCCAATCCAAGGCATCACGATGTAGGCCAAAGCCATTGATAAAGGAACCGATAAGCCAACAAACGTAGCATTCACAATTCCCATAAAGAACATCAACACGATAACAACGAAGATAAAACCGATAATGATGGTATTATTTAACTCGGTTAATGTATTCCTTGTAAATCTTGATTGGTCGCCTGTTACTTCTACCTTTAAGTTTGCAGGAAGCTTACTCTTCTGCATATCGCTGATAATATTCTTAATTCCATCAGCAGCATCAAGTAGGTTTTGACCACCCTTCTTGATTACGTTAAGTGTTATTACGTTTTTACCATTATAACGAGCAAAACTCTCAGGCTCATGGTAATCATCCTTTACCGTTGCAATATCCTTAAGCTTTACCTGAGCACCGCTTGAAGTATTGATGACGATATTCTTAATCTCATCGATATTTTTAATCTCACCAACAACACGAATTGAGCGGCTCATCCCTTGTAAATCGATATTTCCACCCGAAACGGTCATATTCTCATACTTAACAGCATTCTCAACATCTCTGAAAGTTAAACTCGCTGCTTTCATCTTATACATATCGATGTTAACCTGAATTTCCCTATCAAGTGCACCAACAATATCAACACGAGTAATCTCCTTTAAACCCTCAATCTTATCCTGCATATCATCGGCATAGCTCTTTAAACGATCTAGAGGTATATCGCCAGATAGGTTGATGTACTGAATTGGAATCTCCGAAAGGTCAATATCCATTACAGAAGGTTCAATAAAAGATGGATCGTTTGGTAAATCCTTCTTGGTTTTATCAACAGCATCATTAACCTTTTGCTTGGCATCCCTTAGTACGACGTTGGTATTAAACTCAACGATAATAGCAGAGAAATCCTGTGCTGAACGAGATGAAATCTTCTTAACGCCGTTAATCGATTTTATGTTCTTCTCGAGTGGACGAGTAACAAGGTTCTCCATATCTGCAGGAGAAGTTCCTGGATATATAGTATTTACAATAATCGTTGGAATAACAATTTCAGGAAATTGCTCCTTGGGAATGGTATTGTATCTGATCATACCAAACACCGATATGATAAACACCAGCACATAAACGCTCGTCTTGTTGTTGATGGCCCAGCTGGTTGCAAAAAACTCTTTAAATTTCTTTTCCATGAAAATAGATTTTTTATTCTATGATTGAATCAAAATCATTATAACTGTTAGAATCTAACGTATTCACCATA